>NZ_JAQIBB010000107.1:0-9905 GCF_027920745.1 Gallibacterium faecale
AATAATTGGAGTGTGGTCAATTTTTCTTGCCAAAGCATTTTTCCAGCAAATACCATAGCCAGTGGAAACAGAAAATATCCCATAGCAACATTTAATCCCTCTCCATTAATTGGCGCCCACATAAATAACCAAAGCTGACTTGCAAGAATACAAGTGCCAATTAAGACAGTACTCCAACGTAAAATAGAATTACCGAGTGTATGTAAAATAAAATGTTTAATGCTCTGTTTTTGAGGATTGAAATACAGCAGTAACCATAAACAGCACATCGTAACAACAATACGTAGGGCAAAAATTACTGAGCCACTCAATGGCTGCATCGCATAACTGAATAAAAATAATGAACTGAATAAGATTTGTGACAGTATGCAGAGAATGATACCAAGAATTAATGGATTCATTTGTTAGATACCATATAAACAAAAAGGATTATCTTGTGGATAATCCTTTTTACAGAAAAATTCTACTAAAATTATTGGTTGCTTTGAACGTAATCAATAGCAGATTGAACAGTAGTAATTTTTTCAGCTTCTTCATCAGGAATTTCGATATCGAATTCTTCTTCTAAAGCCATTACTAATTCAACAGTGTCTAAAGAATCAGCACCTAAATCTTCAACGAAAGATGATTCTGGTTTAACGTCTTCTTCTTTAGCGCCTAATTGTTCAACAATAATTTTTTTGACGCGTTCTTCAATGCTCATTTGTTTATTCCCTATTAGTTTTGTTCTGCAAGAGGAGAAATTGTATGCATAATCAATTAAGTTGCAACTGTTAAATTTAGAGGTCTAACCTCGCATCCAACAAGTAGGTCAAAACAGTATGCATACATTGACCAAAGTTACATACTCGCGGGCAATTCTATCATTAAGTACAGCTAATTGCTATGCTTTTCCTTACTCAAGACGATCAATCCGTAGAATATGTATTGCTGTTACAATTTCATAACAGCATATTAATTCATATACATACCACCATTCACATGGAGGGTTTCACCAGTAATATAACCTGCATCATCAGAGGCTAAGAAAGCCACAGCTTTTGCAATATCCTTTGGTTCACCTAAGCGACCAGCTGGTACTTGTGCTAATGTTGCGGCTTTTTGTTCTTCAGTTAATGCATCTGTCATATCAGTAGCGATGAAACCTGGGGCAACAACATTTACAGTTACACCACGAGAAGCAACTTCTTTAGCCAATGCTTTAGAAAAACCAATGATACCGGCTTTTGCTGCACAATAATTTGCTTGACCTGGGTTTCCCATTGAACCCACTACGGAACCAATGCTGATGATACGACCAAAACGTTTTTTCATCATACTGCGTAATACAGCTTTTGAGAGATGGAATACAGAACTTAAATTTGTTTGTAGAATAATGTCCCAATCTTCCTCTTTCATTCGCATCATGAGGTTATCACGTGTGATTCCTGCGTTATTGACGAGAACATCAATATCCCCAAATTCTTGTTTAATTTGTTCTAAAACATGATTAATCGAATCAAGAGAAGTTACATCTAACACCAAACCTTTACCATTTTCGCCTAGATAAGCAGAAATAGCATTCGCACCATTTTCACTGGTAGCTGTTCCAATAACAGTAAAGCCTTTACTAATCAGCTCTTCAGCAATAGCCTTACCGATACCACGGCTTGCGCCTGTTACTAATGCGATTTTTTGCATAATCATTCCTTTTTATTCTTGAGTTTTTAGTGTGTCAACTTCAGCAAGTGAAGCAATATCGTTCACTGCAACAGATTGAATATTGGCACTAATACGTTTATTTAAACCAGTTAATACTTTATTTGGACCAATTTCAAAGGCTAATTCGATACCTTGTTGTTCCATCTTTTCTACTGTTTCTGTCCAACGAACAGGATTATAAAGTTGGCGAACTAATGCATTACGAATAGCATCAGGATCTGTTTCTGATTTGACATCTACATTATTAATAACTGCAGTTTGTGGTTGTTTAAAAGAGATAGAGGCTAGCGCAACAGCAAGTTGATCAGCCGCTGGCTTCATTAAAGCGCAATGTGATGGTACGCTAACCGCTAAAGGTAAGGCGCGTTTTGCCCCAGCTTCTTTACATAGTGTTGCAGCACGTTCAACGGCAGCTTTATTTCCTGCGATAACCACTTGACCTGGTGAATTAAAGTTTACTGCTGAAACTACTTCTCCTTGAGCGGCTTGTTCACAAGCTTGGATAATTTTTTCATTATCTAAACCAATGATGGCATACATTGCACCTGTTCCTTCTGGTACAGCTTGTTGCATTAATTTGCCACGTAATTGTACTAACTGAATAGCATCTTGGAAATCAATGACGCCAGCACACACTAATGCAGAATATTCACCTAGACTATGTCCAGCCATAACAGACGGTGTTAATTCTGGATATTGTTGTTGCCAAACACGGAAAATAGCAACAGACGCTGCAAGTAGAGCAGGCTGAGTACGCCAAGTTTTATTCAATTCTTCGGCACTGCCTTGCTGAACTAATGCCCAAAGATCATAATCAAGTACTTCGGAAGCTTGTTGGAATGTTTGTTCAACGATTGGATATTGAGTTGCTAATTCGGCAAGCATTCCAATTGCTTGAGAACCTTGACCAGGAAAAACCATTGCAAATTTTTTCATGATATAACCTTTGTTAATTTTAAAAATTCATTAATAACGAATGAGGGCTGAACCCCAAGTTAAGCCGCCGCCAAATGCTTCGAGTAATAAAAGTTGTCCTCGTTGGATTCTACCATCTCTTACAGCTTCATCCAGTGCGGTTGGAATACTTGCCGCAGAGGTATTACCATGGCGATCTAATGTCACTACCACTTGGGAAAGATCCATATTTAATTTTTTTGCGGTAGCAGAAATAATGCGAAGATTAGCTTGATGAGGCACTAACCAATCAATTTGTTCCTTTTCAAGTTGATTTGCTTGTAAGGTTTCTTCAACAACATTTGCTAATTCACGTACAGCAATTTTAAATGTTTCATTACCTTGCATCGTTAAATATTCTGGCGCTTCAGCGTTAGGTAAATTAATTGGTAAGGAGAGAACACCAGAATCTTTACCACTCGCGTGTAGATGTGTTGAAATAATACCTTGTTGGTCAGAAGCTTCTAAAATTACCGCACCGGCACCATCACCAAACAAAATAACAGTGCCTCTATCTTGTTCATCTAAGCGGCGAGATAATAAGTCTGAACCAATAACTAATGCTTTCTTTACTTTACCTGTACGAATAAATTGATCAGCAACACTGAGAGCATAGACGAAGCCAGAACAAGCAGCAGCGAGATCAAAACTGATCGCATCTTCAATATTTAATAATTGCTGAATTTGACAAGCTGCACTCGGAAATGCATGAGAACTACTTGTCGTGGCTACCAAGATTAAGTCAATTTCATTGACATCAATATTGGCAACCGCTAAGCACTGTTTTGCTGCTTCATATCCCATAGTGGCAACAGTTTCATTGGCTGCTGCAATACGGCGCTCTTTAATACCTGTACGTACTGAGATCCACTCGTTGGAAGTATCGACCATTTTTTCTAAGTCGGCATTTGTTCTAATTTGTTGCGGAAGGTAACTACCTGTCGCTAAAATTCTGCTATACATAATTATCTCGTCATATGAAAAATTGTCGGAAATATTATCGTAATTTTATGGATAATCAAAAGATTTGTTACTGTCTATGACAAACTCTTAAGAATTTTTTCTGGAATATTTTTATTCACTTGGAAAATAGCGTGTTCAATAGCATTGGCGAATGCATCACTATTTGAACTGCCATGACTCTTCACAATTACTGATTGTAAACCTAATAAAGAGGCACCACTATGTTTATCTGGATTAAACGATTGTAATTGTTGATATTTATCTTTTAATAAATGGCGAAGAATTCGATGTAACCAAGCTGTACACCATTTAGGTTGAGATTGGGCATTATCTTTTAATAGATGGATAATATTTTTTGCCGTACCTTCTAAGGTCTTTAATGCAATATTACCGTTAAAACCGTCTGCCACAATGACATCTGCAACATGGTTTAATAGCTGATCGCCTTCAATAAATCCTACATAATTGAGATCGATTGACTGTTCAAGCTGCTGTGCGGCTTGTCGAATATGGGGTAAACCCTTAATTGCCTCAATTCCAATATTTAATAGGGCTATTCTTGGATAGACTAAATCCAATATATTTTCAGCAAAAATACTGCCCATTTTGGCAAATTGACATAACATTTCTGCACTGACTTCTGTATTCGCACCAAGATCAAGCATAACGGTATGATGTCCATTGATGGTAGGAATAAGAGATGTTAATGCAGGACGTTGAATCCCTGGAATAGGCTGAATAAGGATTTTGGATAATCCCATTAAAGCACCCGTATTCCCCGCACTTACACAAGCAACAGCATTATTTTTTTGTACCGCTTCAATCGCTAAACGTAAAGAAGTTCCTTTGCTATAACGTAATGCTTGAGAAATAGGGGTATCTGAATAAATTTGCCTACTACAATGATGAATTGTAATGCGCTCAGAAAGCGAGTGGTTTGATGTTGGCAGATATTGCTGAATTTCAGTGTGATCACCGAAAAAAAGAAATCTTAGCGTTGGATGCTTTTCCAACACTTGGATGGCAGCTGGGACAGTAATACGGGGACCAAAGTCCCCGCCCATCATATCTAACGCAATGGTTAGACTCAATTGATTACCTTTTGACGAAAATTATTTAATTTTACGACCACGGTAGTAACCATCAGCAGTAACATGATGGCGTAAATGAGTAGCACCAGTTTCTTTATCGATTGAAACTGCAGCAGTTGTTAATGCGTCATGTGAACGGCGCATATCACGTCTTGAACGAGATTTTTTATTCTGTTGAACAGCCATTGGCTATACTCCTAACTATTTTTGCTTCTTTAAACTAGCTAACACAGCGAACGGGTTTGGTTTCTTTGCCAATTCTTCTGGCAATTCTCCAAAGACCTGTTCATCCTCGGACACTTCACAGTGTTCTGGTTCATGCATTGGAACCAATGGAAGAGAAAGGAGAAGTTCATCTTCAATCACTCCCAATAAATCTATTTCCCCAAAATCATTAAGTTCGATCGGTTCATAAATTTCAGGTAACACATCAGCCTGATCCATGTTAGACACTGGACTGTAATTAAAAGTGCATGATAAATGATATGGAAAAGGTGTTCCGCAACGCTGGCATTCCAACATTACATCAACCGTTGCTTTTCCTTGCATCACAACCAATTTTTGTGGGTCGATTGCAAATGTAAGTTCAGCTTCAACATCATTTAGCACTTGGTTAACCGCATCTTTTAAACGCACTAATTGAGCCTGAGAGTAGTAGCCCTCATAGTTCAAACGTCTTTGTGCTGATTTAATCGGATCGACGGTTAAGGGTAGTTTTACCTTTTTCATAGGGTGCAAATATTAACGTTAGATCCAACAATAGTCAAAGGAATTACAGCTTTTTTTATAAGTTTTTCGCTAAAAAGAGAGTTTCATAATTGAAGAAAAATTGCTAATCCAGCTTGAAAATTGCAGAATAGGCATAACTTGTTATAATCCGCAGTTCATCAGCAAGATGAATGACTTTTTCATGACTTAGAGAGAGGAAATTCCATTATGGACAAGACGATAACTTATTTCGATAAATTAAAAGTGGCATTCCATTATGTATTACCACAATTTTTAGTAACTCGTGCAGCAGGATGGTTAGCAGAGAAGCAATGGGGTGCTGTAACACATGCGATTATTCGCCTGTTCATAAAAAAATATCGTATTAATATGCAAGAAGCCTTGTATTCTGATGCGAAAGATTACGTTTCTTTTAACCAATTTTTTATTCGTCCATTAAGAGATGGTGTACGCCCGATTAATCAGGATCCAGACGGTTTATGTTTGCCAGCAGATGGACGTGTTAGTCAATTAGGTACGATTGAAGAAGATCGTTTAATTCAGGCAAAAGGACATTATTTCAATTTAACAGATTTGTTGGCGGGTGATTTTGAGTTGAGTGAGCAATTCAAAAATGGTCAATTTATTACAACCTACTTATCGCCAAGAGATTATCATCGTGTACATATGCCTTGTGCGGGAACATTACGTCAAATGATTTATGTTCCTGGCGAACTTTATTCTGTGAATCCATTTTTAGCAGAACACATTCCACACTTATTTTCGCGTAATGAACGGGTTATTTGTGTGTTTGAAACAGAATTTGGACCAATGGTACAAATTTTAGTTGGTGCAACAATTACAGCGAGTATTAGTACAGTTTGGGCTGGCGTTATTAATCCTCCACGCCCAGGAGAAATTCAAACTTGGCATTATCCTGCTCAAGGGGAATCAGGTGCAATTTCTTTAGAGAAAGGACAAGAAATGGGTTCATTTCGTTTAGGTTCTACAGTAATTAACCTGTTTGCACAAAATCAAGTTGAATTTGCCCCTTATTTACATCAGGATACTGCTGTTCGTATGGGTGAATTACTCGCACATAAAGTAAAATAAACTTTTAATTAAGAAGGAAATTTCATGTCACAACAATTTTTTGAACAAGTTTCATTAGATAGCGTAGAAGCAAAAGGAAGTTATGGTATTGGTTTGCAGATTGGACAACAATTATTAGCAAGCCAATTAGATGTTGAAGCGACTGCCATTGCGAAAGGAATTTTTGATGTATTAAATCAAAATACACCCGCATTAGATCAACAACAATTAGCTGAAGCAATTCAACAATTACAACAACGTGTAGAAGAAAAACAACAATTATTGTTTAAAGAAATTGAAGAAGCAGGTAAAGCATTTTTAGCTGAAAATCGCCAACATAAAGATGTGGTTGAAACCGAAAGTGGCTTACAGTACCAAATTTTAACTAAAGGTGAAGGAAAGGTACCAGCTAAAACTGATAAAGTTCGTGTGCACTACACTGGTTCATTAATTGACGGTACAGTATTCGATAGTTCAGTACAACGTGGCCAACCGGCTGAATTCCCAGTAAATGGTGTGATTGCTGGTTGGATTGAAGCATTGAGTATGATGCCGGTAGGTTCAAAATGGCGTTTAGTGATCCCTCACAATCTTGCTTATGGAGAACGTGGTGCAGGCGCATCAATTCCTCCATTTAGTACGCTAATTTTTGAAGTGGAATTATTAGATATTCTTTAATCTCATTAGTTAAATAAATAAGGCTGCCTCTGGCAGCCTTTGTTTTTGAAGTATTTTTTATTCTAGAACTTTGCCTTTTAATTCTGGCACTAAGAAGAATGTTGCTAACATATCAATAAAGTAAATTAAGGCAAGAAATGCGATGGCTAGTTGGAAAGAGTAAGCCGATACAAGCGCACCAACTACGACTGGTCCAAAACCACCTACTGCACGACCAATATTAAATAATACATTCTGTGCAGTTGCTCTTGCTTTAGTTGGATAAGCTTCTGACATTAATGCGCCATAACCACCCATCATACCGTTTACAAACATTCCGAGGAAAGCGCCAACGATTAACATTAGCTCTGGGGTAGTTAATTGTGAATAGAGGACAACACTGATAATGGCGCCTAATTGGAATAGTAAGAAACTTGGTTTACGTCCAATACGATCGGCAAGTTGTCCAAATGCCCAGATACCAAACATCATCCCTAAAATGGTTACTGCTGTCCAAAGGCCAGATTTCGTTAAACTAAAGCCAAGTTGTTTAGAAAGATAGTTTGGTAACCAAATCATAATACCGTAATAACCGAAGTTTTGTACGGAGGTAAGGACTACAACCCCTAAACTAACTTTACAAGTGGCTTTGTCTTTAAATGAAGCTAATACTGAAACTTGATCCTGTGCCGCTTGTTTTTTGACAAATAATTCTGGTTCGTGCAGATGAGAACGTAAATACCAAGCAACAAAAGCCGGAATAATACCGACCATAAACATACCACGCCATCCGATATGCGGTAACAATGCTGGGGTGAGAAGTGCAGCACCGAGCACACCAACTTGCCAACCTAATGCGACATAAGCAGATGCTCTAGCACGATGTCTTGCTGGCCAAGCTTCCGCGGCTAAAGCCATACCGATCCCGAATTCACCACCTAAACCGATACCGGCAATAGTACGATAAATTAATAAATCCCAGTAACCTTGAGCAAAAGCACATAATCCAGTGAAGATCGCAAATAAAACAATTGTCCAAGTTAAAACTCGAACACGCCCAAATCGGTCACTTAATGCGCCGAAAATAATTCCACCAGCAACAGCACCGATGAGTGTCCAAGTCACTAAAGAACCAGCTTGCGCAGGGGTAAGAAGAAGATCGGAAGAAATAGCGGTGAGCATAAAGCCCAAGATGAGAAGATCAAAGCCGTCCATAGCATAACCAACGGCAGAACCAAGCAAGGCTTTCCAGCCATATGCATCAACTTTTTGTTTCATAAATTTTCCTTTGTTGCTCACGGGCAACTTGATTAACTGTAAAATAGCTTCCTGCCTCACGGGGCAAAAATTGGCTAATTTTAGGCTGATTTTTGGGGTGATGCAATAGGCGAGGATAATTGTTAAGGAAAATTTAGTAGTAGAAATAATGACACTAGCGTTAATATTTTTATAGCGGTTATCTGTTGGTATCAAAAGCAGATAACCGCTGATAAATATTGTATTATGCTTTTACTTTATTGGTTAAGCCGACGTAAATACAGAATACAAACCCAATGATAACTACATAAGGTGTGAATTGACTTACACCAGCACCGGAAGCAGCTAAGGAAAAATTATGTGCAGCAGCTGCACCAAGTAACATACCTAAAATGAAAAGAGCTGAATCGTTATCTCCTTCGCCAAGATGCACTAACTGTTTACCTGGACAACCACCGGCAAGCGAGAAACATAAACCACATAAAGCCATCGCAAAGAAATTCCAAATATAGTCATTATGCGCTAAAGGTTGTTTTTCAAAACCAAGATGGAATTGCCCTAAAGCAAGATTCGTCACAATGGTAAAAAGTATTAGAGCTAATACACCATTTAATAAATGAGGATCTCGAAATAAGACAAAATTGCGAAAAGCGCCAATAGAACAAAAGCGAGATTTTTGCATTAGAATTCCAATGATAATACCGCCGCCTAGAGATAACCAAAGATTTGCATGTTGAGCAGCAGGCCCTTTCTCAGAGAAGAAAATAGGTAGATTTTCTCCAAAACTAAATTTAGTAATTAAGAAAATAAATAAGGTAAGGACAAAGAGAATAGGTATCCAACCAGAAGATTGACTTTGTTCTGTAACTTTACCTAAAGAGAAACCTCGGTTAGCAAAAAAGATACCACCGAGTACACCAGCAAACAAACCAGCAATACCCACTATTGCTGTAAGATCGCCACCACCTAGACGTAAGAATGCACGCCAAGGACAACCTAAGAAAATCAATGCACCAAGCATAGCGAAGAAACCGAGTAAAATTCTGGTAATTGGCGCAGAACTTGCACGAGGTTTAAATTCTTTTGCAAAAAGTGCACTAATTAATGCACCAAAAACTAAACCAATAAGTTCTGGGCGGATATATTGAAGTGGAGCGGCTCGATGTAGTCCTAATGCACCAGATGTATCACGTAAGAAACATGCAGCGCAGAACCCCATATTGCCAGGATTGCCTTCATAGGTTAGAAGTGGAGCAATGATACCAAGTGCAGCACCTGCAACCACAGGCCAAGTGAAAATTTTCATAATTAGACCTTTGTGATATCAGAAAATGAATAAAAGTGAATAACTTCACTTAAATATGCTGAGATGATTTTAATAGAATTTAAAATCAAAAAAATTATAGAAGAAAAATAAAGAGAGTAAAGCAGACGATTTAAAAAGTTTGAATCTTATCAAAAAAATAAAGGCATAAAATTATT
>NZ_JAQIBB010000108.1:0-9770 GCF_027920745.1 Gallibacterium faecale
TTTATAATAAATTCCTTATCTTTTATATAATTATTATTAACGCCAAATATTTGGTTTCACTTTATTGATCAGTTGAGGATAATTTTCTACTTTAAACTCAGGCTCTTTTGTTGTTTTAAGTTGTGATTGATAGTCTTTTAATAAGAGAATCACTATTGGAGAAAGTAGCAAAATAGCAATTAGGTTGATCATTGCCATAATCCCCATAAACGTATCTGCCATATCCCATACAAGAGCCATCTTTTGTACAGCGCCAAAATAAACCATTGCTAAGACGAGCATTCGGAAAATCATAATCACAGTTGGATTATTTTTAATAAATTGGATGTTCCCTTCTGCATAAGCATAATTACCAATAATAGTAGAAAAGGCGAACATAAATAAAACCACTGCTAAGAAATCTTTTCCCCAAGGGCCGACTTGATGTTCTATGGCTAATTGTGTCAATTGGGCACCACTTACTCCTGAGGTTAAAGACTCACCGGAAAGTAAGACGATTACAGCAGTTGCAGTACAGATAATGATGGTATCTACAAACACGCCCAACATTTGAATTAATCCTTGGCTAACAGGGTGTTTGACATCAGCGCTTGCTGCTGCATTTGGTGCCGAACCCATCCCTGCTTCGTTAGAATATAAACCACGTTTAATACCATACATCATTGCTTGTGAGAATACTGCACCAAAGAATCCGCCTGCAGCTGCATCAAAATTGAACGCAGAAGAAATAATTAGGTTTAAGGTTTGTGGAACAATACCCAAGTTATTGAAGAGAATATATATCGCCATAGCGAGATAAAGAAATGCCATAAAAGGCACTAATACTTCAGCAATGCGTGAAATTCTACGGATCCCTCCAAAGATTATTGGTGCGGTAAGAATCACCAACACGACACCAACAGCTTGCGGGGAAAAGCCCCACGCACCGTTACTGGCTTCTGCAATGGTATTGGATTGAACGGCATTAAATACAAAGCCGTAAGTTAGAATAAGAGAGATAGCAAATAACCAGCCAAACCAACGTTGTTTTAATCCTGAAGTAATGTAGTATGCTGGACCGCCACGGAAATGTCCGGCAAGATCTTTAACTTTAAATAATTGGGCTAAAGAAGATTCAGCAAAGGCACTACTCATACCAAGTAGTGCAGTAACCCACATCCAAAATACGGCACCCGGCCCACCCATTGTAATTGCAATAGATACGCCAGCGATATTACCAACACCGACTCGACTCGCTAGTCCAGTAACAAATGCTTGGAATGGCGAAATTGCGTGCTTGCGTTCAACATTTCTTCCGCCAAGCATTTCTCGAATACTTTGCGGTAATAAACGAATTTGAACAAAGAATAATGAGAGCGTGAAATAGAGCCCTGTTCCTAATAAAGTGATAATCACAATATTCCACAAAGGCTCATTAATTTGATTGATTAGATTATGAAAGGCTTCCATTCATAGACCCCGATTAATTGTTATAGGATTAGCAAATGGGCGAAACCATAACATAACTAAAGGGTAAAAAGAATAAGAATTTTATATTATTTAACGATTAAATCTTTTTTTTGTAATTTGTATCACAAAAATTCTATTTTTCTAATCAAACCATAAAGGTAATTGGATTTTTACTAGTAATCCACCTAATTCACTTTGCATTGCTTCGATAGCGCCATTATGCTGTTTAACCGTATTAGATACGATTGCAAGGCCTAAACCAAAACCACCGGACTCTCTTGTACGTGCCGTATCGACCCGATAAAATGGCTCAAAAATCTGTTTATATTCACTAGGGTCAATGCCATTACCATCATCTTCAATATGAATAATTAGCTGATCTTTTTTGATAAAGAAGGACAGTTTGATTATTTGATTGCCATATTTTTTCGCATTTTGAATAATATTTTCTAATGCGCCGGCCAGCGTTGAAATATTTCCATTAATAAAATAACGATCTACATTTTCAATATGATTTTCGATAATTAACTGTTTATTTGTATGTTCTTCTTTATTTAATTGATCAATTTCAAAACGGGTATTTTCTATTACTTCATCCCAAATATCTGTAATTGGGGAGATTTCATGTTCAAGATGACTATTAATTTGCTGACGAGAGATATTTAAAATATCAGAGATCATTTGTTCTAATCGTTCAGCTTCTGTTTCTATTCTTGCTAATTCAGGTGTTTCACCATGACGACGGCGAATAATCGCTGCAGAAAGTTTGAGTCGAGCGAGAGGGATTCTTAATTCATGAGAAATATCAGAAAGCATTCTTTTTTGAGAGTTTAATAAATTTTCAACCGCAGTCACCATTTGGTTAAAGCTTTTTCCTACTGCACGAATTTCTACCGGACCTTCAGTTTCTAATTCAGGATTAATAATAAAATGTCCCATAGCAACATTATTTACTGCTTTACGCAATTTCGTGGTAGGTTGAGTAATGCGATATGAGAGGATTAATAATAGTGGTGCGGTTAAGGTAATAATCACTAACAGCATTAATAAATAATTATCAAAGAATTTTGTTATCAATGGATGAGTTGGAGGAACATTTTTGATGAAATATGTATAGTAAGGTGTTGTTTTTTCACCATTATAAGAAAGATTAATAATAAATGGACCGATAATTTCTTTATTATCAAATTGTTTTTTTTGAGGATATAGAGGATTGTTAGATCTATGGGTAAACTCTTTTAGATTGGTGTAATCTTGGTAGTTTACATTTAAAATTTTTCCAGATTGATTGACAAGTGCAAATCTTAAATTTTTCTCTCTTTCAATGAATTCAACCTGTTTTTGTAGATGGAAAGTATTGTTGTTATCCATTTTTGCCATCATGGAAAAAATTACATTATTATAAAAATTGACCTCTTTATCACTAATAATTGTGTAATTTCTTGCATCAAGGGAAGGTAAGATCACCGCAATAATAAAAGAAATACAAAAAACAAGGATAAAGAAAAGATATATTTGTCCTGTTAATGAAGTAAATGGCTTGGAGATACGTTTTTTCATAAATAATACTTTTAATTACAATAAAACCCTTATTTCTTGGAAACAAGGGTTCTATTAATTTGTTATTAATTTGAACTACATAATATTATTTATCAGTAATTAAGAGATAACCCCGTCCTCTGAGTGTTTTAAACCAAGGTAAATTATCTCTTCGTGGTGGTAATTTTTTACGTAAATTCGACATATGCATATCAATTGCACGATCAAATGGTGTTAGACGTTTGCCTAAGATCTCGATAGAAAGTAATTCTCTTGACAGAATTAGACCAGGATTACGAATGAGCATATGTAATAATGCAAATTCAGTTCCGGTTAGTTCAAGATCCCGTCCTTGGTACATAACCTGTTGACGTCCTGGATATAGCGTAATGTCATCAAAATGAATATTTTTAGAATCATTTGACGTGTCAATTTCTAAGGTATTATTAGTATTATTTGTTTCTGCAGCAGTATTGACACGACGTAAGATAGCTTTAATTCGAGCAACTAATTCACGATCATTAAACGGTTTTGAAAGATAGTCATCGGCGCCTAACTCTAAGCCCAAAATTCTATCAACATCATCACCTCTAGCGGTTAACATTAATACTGGTGTTGTGTATTTTTGACGAATTTTCTTTAATGTTTCAATTCCATTAAGTTTTGGCATCATGATGTCTAATAAGATGAGATCAATACTAGGGTTTAACTGATTTAATGCATCCTCACCATTATGAACAACTTCTACATCAAAACTTTCCATTGCTAAGACTTCAGCTAATAAATTTGTAAATTCGATATCGTCATCAACAAGAAGTATTTTAGGCATTTTTATGTCCCCTTTTTTAATAAATGCCGTTTATTGTATAGGAATAATAGATTTATAAAAGGAAAATCTTGCAAAATTGGTTGGACTAGATCAAGTTTTGCTTATAAATTGGACGAATAATGTTTCGTTGAGTGATATTTTTTATAAAAAATGAAGCCCCACGTAATGTGGGGCTAAGAATGAAAAGTGATTAACGATTAAAGTTGATCAGCATTTTTCTTCAAGTATGCAGCAACACCTTCAGGGTTGTCTTTCATACCTTCTTTACCTTTTGACCATTGAGCTGGGCAAACTTCACCATGTTCTTCGTGGAATGCAAGTGCATCAACCATACGAAGCATTTCATCGATGTTACGACCTAATGGAAGATCGTTAACAACTTGGTGACGAACAACACCGTTTTTATCAATTAAGAAAGATGCACGTAATGCAACGCCAGCAGCTGGATGTTCGATACCATAAGCTTCAGCGATTTCGTGTTTAACGTCAGCAACCATAGCGAATTGAACTTCACCAATACCGCCTTTATCTACTGGAGTTTTACGCCATGCATTGTGAGTATATTGAGAGTCGATAGAAACACCAACAACTTCAACACCACGTTTTTTGAATTCTTGATAACGGTGATCAAATGCAATGATTTCTGACGGGCAAACGAAAGTGAAGTCTAAAGGCCAGAAGAAAACAACTGCTGCTTTACCTTCGATATGTTTTTTAAGATTGAAATTATCAACGATTTCACCGTTACCTAAAACTGCTGATGCAGTAAAATCTGGTGCTTGACGAGTTACTAATACCATAACTATCTCCTTGTGAGTATCTAATTAATGATTAAGATGAAAAACAACGAAAATTTAAACTAGCTCGTTGTTTTTGACGAGGTAAAAGATACCGCTTTCCCTATCGAATATACAGTTGTTTTTATCTATCAAATCAATTAATGTAAAACTATATATTTACCAAGAGAGGTTTAATAATGGTAACGCAAATACAACAAAAAAACACCCGCCTTATCCATTCTGGTCGTAAAAATCGAGTTACTCAAGGTAGTGTCAATCCTGTTATTCAACGTGCTTCATCTTTAGTTTTTGATACTGTTGCTGATAAAAAAGCGGCAACACGTCAACGGACTAAACAATCCTTATTTTATGGGCGTAGAGGAACGTTAACCCATTTTGCTTTACAAGATTTAATGTGTGAATTAGAAGGTGGAGCAGGTTGTTATCTCTACCCTTGTGGAGCAGCAGCAATTAGTAATAGTTTGTTGGCATTTGTCGCACAAGGTGATCATATTTTAGTTACTGGTGCTGCTTATGAACCAACTCAAGAGTTTTGCCAAGTTATGCTAAAAAAATTAGGTGTAGAAACAACCTTCTTTGATCCAATGATTGGTGAACATATTGCTGAGTTAATTCAAGACAATACAAAAGTTGTATTTTTGGAGGCACCTAGCTCCTTAACGATGGAAGTTGCTGATATTCCAAGTATGGTTCAGGCAATACGCGCGAAAAAGCCAGAAATGATCATTATTATTGATAATACTTGGTCAGGTGGCTTGTTATTTCCAGCTTTGCAACATGATATTGATATTTCGATTCAAGCGGGTACTAAGTATTTGGTTGGCCATTCTGATGGTATGATTGGTACTGCAGTAGCAAATGAACGTACTTGGGATCAATTACGTGAGCAATCTTATCTTATGGGACAAATGGTGGATGCAGACACAGCTTACATGACAGCACGAGGAATTCGTACTTTAGCATTGCGTTTGCAACAACATGGTGAAAGTAGTATCAAAATTGCACGCTGGTTAGCTGAACAGCCAGAGGTAAAAGCTGTATATCATCCAGCCCTACCAAGTTGTCCAGGGCATCAATTTTTCCAACGTGATTTCCATGGAGCAAGTGGTTTATTCTCTTTTGAATTAAACAAACGCTTAGATGATCAAGAAGTTGCTACATTCCTAGATCATTTCAATTTATTTACGATGGCGTATTCATGGGGTGGCTATGAATCATTAATTTTAGTGAATCAACCTGAAGAAATTGCCCGTATTCGACCAAATATAGCACGTAAGCTGACAGGCAGTTTAGTACGTATTCATGTAGGGTTAGAAGATTGCAATGATTTGATCGCTGATTTAGCGGATGGTTTAGCTAGAATTCGTTAAGTTGACTAAGAGTGCAGATTACTGCACTCTAATTTTTTCCTCTGCAATATCCATCATTCTAATTAATAATTTCCGATCGACTTTACGTTGACTATCCAATATTTGTTGCCATAGCTTAATCGCTTGAGAATAGTTTTCTTGTTGGAAAGCATAATTAGCTAATAGTAAGAGTGAAGTGGTATCTTCTGGATCTTTTTTAAGTGCCTCATCAAGCCATTGCTGTGCTTGTTCAGTGATCGTTTGATTATTTTGATAATAAAGTGCAGTGGCGGCGGCACCAAGAATTTGTGGTTGTCGGCCTAAAATAATGACTGCTCGGGAGTAGGCTTCTAAAGCATGATCAAATTCATTATTTTGTGCATAGGCTAAGCCTAATTCATACCAATTTTCACCTTGATTGGGATTTTCACGTAGTTTGCGCTGTATAGTGAGAATCATATCCTCATTCTGCTTTTGTGGTGTAGAGGTGACAACGGGTTGTACTTGATGATGCAAAACAGCTTGCCAACGTTGAGTAGTTGCATAATAAGTTAGCACTAAGAGAAAAATGATTATGCCTAATAATATTGCCCTATTACGATGATAAAAGCTTAAGTTTTGTGATGTAGTAAACGTTTTTTGTTCTTGTAGGAAACGGTAAGCACTTTCATTAACTAATTGAGGATTGCAACGCTTACTATATGCTAATTGTTGTGTTAATAACTGTTGATTTAGCTGCTGGTTTTCATAATCAGGTGTTTGACTAGGGCGATAGCAATACAATATTAAGAGAATAATCATCAATGCTAAGTCGATACAGATAAAGAAAAATAGATTAGTCATGGTGATCCTGTTGTTTCAGAAAGGCTTGTAATTGTTGCTGTTGTTGCATACTCAAATGGCGTGTTTGTTTACGGTTATATAAATAAAATCCACTGCACACAAGAGCTAAAATTACGCCAAATAGAGGTAATAGCCATAAGAAATAGGTATTAGTAGTGAATGGTGGATCGTAACGAACAAAATTGCCGAAACGATCGGTCATTATGGCAATAATCTCGTCATTACTTTTGCCTTGATTCACCATTTGATAGACTTCAAGGCGTAAATCATAAGCAACAGCGGCATTAGACTCGACTAAATTTTGATTTTGGCATTGTGGACAACGTAAAGTCTTTGCTAATGCAATTGCACGCTGTTGGGCTTCAGGTGAATGAAACTGAAATGTATCAACAATTTCTGCCTGAGCAAGGCTACAAATAGTGAACAAAAGGAGAATTATGCGTTTCATAGTGATTCCGTTTGTAATTGTTGAATCAAGGGTAACATCTGTTGTTGCCAAATAGTTTCATTGATTGCACCACCATCGAAAAAGTAACGGATTATCCCTTTTTTATCGATGATAAAGGTATAAGGTGCGCCATTAATTCCAAGTTCTGCGGCGAATATGCCTTTACTGTCATAAGCATTGAGTTTAAATGGATTGCCTAATTGCTGTAAGGTTGCTAGCGCATTTTCTCGTTTATCTAAGTAATCAATACCAATGATTGGAATCTGATATTGTTGAGTGATTTTATGCAGTAATGGAAATTCTTGTTTGCAATATTGACACCAACTACCCCAAATATTGATTAGATAGACTTGCCCTTGCGGAAAATCTGAATTCTGCCAGGTTTTGCTACTGTTTTCTAAGTCAGCTAGGGCGAAAGTAGGAAGAGGTTTTTGCAAATGATCTCGCATTTTTTGTAATGGATCTTGGGTTAAGCCGAAAAATAAAGTAATGACAAACCCAAAGATCACTATTACAGGAATAAAGAGTAACCAGCGTTTCATAATTTATCCTTTATAATTTTGGTTTTCTTGCCGCCCACATAGCTAAGAAACCGCCTAGCATAACTAATAATCCACCCAACCATAACCAACGAATATAAGGTTTATAGTGTAGGCGGAAAGCAAATTCATCGGGAGAGAGCTTATTCCCCAGCACAATATAGAGATCTTGGAACCAACCCCAAACAATACCAACTTCGCTCATATTCATCGTGCGCACATCATAAAAACGGCGTTCTGCACTGACCTGAGCAACCAGTTTTTGCTGTTGATGAATTGCAAAAAAAGTTTTTTCTGCCGTATAGTTTGGACCAATTTCGTTACGATAACCTAAATAAGTAAATTGATATTGATGTAATGTTTGGGTATCTCCTGCTTTCATTTTGACACTGATTTCTTCAGCGTAATAATTGCTGATTGTGCCACCAATAACACTGATTGCTAGACCTATATGAGCTAAACGCATACCCCACTGTTTTAGGTCAAAATACCAACGAGCAAATAATGTATTAAACAACATCCACCAAGCAAGGATTAATAAACTGATAGCAATCGGGGATAATGAAGTTATCTCAATCGTTTGAAAAGTGTGTTGTTGCCAAATTTGTAAAAAGGTCAGCATAATTGCGGGAATAACCCAATAGCTAGCTCGTTTTATCTTGGCAAGTGGAAGCTTTTGCCAGGTTGCTTGTGGGGCAAAAATCATCAAACCTAATAAGAGAAATAATAATGGCAGAAACAGACGGTTAAAATAAGGCGTACCGACAGAAATACTACCCCAGCCCATCATAGTAAAAATCATTGGGTAGAAAGTACCGACAAAGACAATCAGTGTTGCTAATGAAAATAGTATATTGGTAATAAGTAGAGCTGATTCTTTAGATACTGCATGGAAACGTACAATGGAGGGAGGATTATTAGCACGTAGCGCAAACAGGATTAAGCCACCTACGGTAAATAAAAAGAAGATTGCCAATAGAGCATGACCACGTTGTGGATCAATGGTAAATGCGTGTACAGAAGCGAGAACACCTGAACGTACGATAAAAGTGCCTAACAGGCTTAAAGCAAAGGTAAAAATAGATAATAGCATTACCCAGTAAATCAAAATGCCACGTTTTTCATAAATGATTAAGCCGTGTAATAAACCAGTGGCTAATAACCAAGGCATTAAAGAGGCATTTTCGACAGGATCCCAAAACCACCAGCCACCCCAACCTAATTCATAATATGCCCACCAGGATCCTAAAATAATACCTACTGTGAGAAATGCCCAAGAGGCGAGAACCCAAGGACGGCATAGGCGTGCTAATGCTGCATTAAATTGTTGGGTAATTAGTGAAGCAATGATTAAGGCAAAATTAATTGCAAAACCAACATATCCTAGATATAGCAACGGTGGATGTACGATTAAGCCAATATCCTGCAACATTGGATTGAGATCACGTCCTTCAAGTGCAGCTGGGAATAAGCGTTGAAAGGGATTAGATAAACCTAAAATAAATAGGGCAAAACAAAAACCGATTAACCCCATAATGGAAAGTGTAATTGTGATCAATCGAGGATCAGTGTGACGATTGAACCACGCAAAGCAACCTGTCCAAATTGAAAGTGAGAATAACCAGAATAACATTGAGCCTTCATGTCCACCCCATGTTGCTGCAATTTGATAAAACAGGGGAAGATGAGAATTAGAATGTTGGGCAACATATTCTAATGAAAAATCATTGGTCGCAAAGGCATAAGCCAGAATTACTAGCGTTGTAGTAGTAAAAATAGCATAGAGTAAACTCAATGGCTGAGCGAGTTGCATTAGAAATGAATTTTTACGCCAGATGCCGTAGGCAGGCAGTAGTGTTAAACACGCCGTGAATATTGTCACGAATAATAAGCTGATAAATCCTAATTCCGCTAGCATAAAAATATCATTACATCAGGAGTAAAGTTAAAAAATGAAAGTGATATGTTGTTTAA
>NZ_JAQIBB010000109.1:0-9711 GCF_027920745.1 Gallibacterium faecale
GTTCTAGTATCGCTAGTGTGTCATATTTGTTTTTCTTAGGTGCAATTTCTTCTGCCTGATAAGTAATTCTTGGTATAGCATCAATTACTGCAAGTTGATCTTGTGTAATAATTCGTGCTGTTTGATGTGAAACCAATCCATTTTCTTTACTTTCAAATCCCGGTCGTGTAAATAGTCCCTCTCGATATGGTTTACCCGTCAATCCTCGCCAATTACTTGGTAATAATGCAATATTTGGTATTTCTGCTACTTTATCCGGCCGATGTCGCCACACTCTCCCGGCTAATTGAATAATGGAACGCATAGATGAAGGATCAATAATTGCCCAATCATAATCGTGATCCCGCCCAACTTCTGTGACAGGACTTCCTACGACAATAAAAATATGATGTTGTTTATCGCTATTCCGTAAAGCAGTTTGAATTTCTGGTTGCTGGAAAATGGCTTGTGGATTATAACGAGTAAGTAATCTATCTAGGCATTGTTCTAAACGATTTCGTAAAAGTAGCAGCTGTCTAGAGTGGTAACAACAAATATGAATTTCCATATCCGCAGGGCATTGCTGTTGTAACATCGCCAAAATAGTTGGAATTATCGGCTTAATATTCGCAAAACGAATCAAACCTAAACTAACCGTCTTATTTGATACGCTATCTTGTGTATAAAATTGGTGATGAAAATCTATTGCTTTGTTGATTAGATAATTTGCAAATACTGGCCAATTAAGTAATTGGTTTTCACCTCCAGCAACATTAGGTAAATCCATCACATTGGCAATACGTCGTATAGGTTGCTGTTTTAATTTCGCGACACGTAATTGAATAAATTCAGTATGTTTTTGTTGATACGAGGATAAATCACCACAAGTAAACGCCTGTTGATTAAACTCATCAAACCAAGCACAACAAACACCTGTTGATGGATAATTATTATTATGATTCCAGATTTTTCGTCCTGCCTGATAAGCTTCATATAAACCGCTAATTAAATCTGGCGTTAGCGTAGCTGATGATAACAACACTTTACTGCCAAACAATCCTGCTAAATGCACTAAACGACTTAATGCAGGTAAATCATTTTGATCGAAATCATCGGGTTCATCTAAGATTAAATCTCCTGTTAATAACCGTAAAATTGGCACAATATGCTTACCACCACGCAAACACTCACTCGCATTCATCAGATAATCAACGGTACAAGTTACCAAAGGTGTTTGTAATAATTGTTTGGCTTTCTGGTTTGCTAATAATGTATTAAATTCAGCAATCGAATCAATGGCATGTTCCCCTATCACCCCACCATCAATTTGCAGTGTATCTAACCAATCTTCTGCTGACTCACTGCCTGTTTTTTCTTGTAACTCAAATAATTTACTAATGGCATTACCGCCAACTAACACAGCCAGTTCGTCATCATCCAATTTTAATTTACTTTTTAATGCCTTACCGGTTTGTAATGTTAATACTCTTAATCCCAATGCAATCGTGAATCTAGCGCCTTGCTGCGGATTCGCTAATCCATACATAATCCTTGTATTACCAAGTGTTTTACCACACCCCGTACTTGCCATATTTACACCGAAAAATCCCTGTTTTTCAGTAAGTGGTTGTAATTGTTTGGCTAAGTCAAAAGCTCTATTTTGCCATTGGAAACGAGCAATATCGCTACGTTTATTAAAGCCCTTATGTTTTAAAAAAGGTAATAATGCAGGTAACTTCGGCAGAATCCGTGCAAAACGTACCGCACTTTGACAAACACCCAATAAATGCTCATCTAACCGCTGTTTTGCTTTTCCTTGTGAATCTGTATTCGCTAATAAAGGAAAATCTTTTTCGCCTAAATGTGGAGCGGATGGTAATGAAGAATAATGATGATCAGCGGTAATTAACGATAATCGAGAAAGCAACAGTAGAAAATCATCCGCAATCTCTGCATGATGACTGAGTAAATTAAGTAATCCTTGATGTTTTAACGCCTTATTTGCCCAACGGCTCATCGCTTTTTGCCAAGCTGTGCTATCAGAAACTAAATGTGAAAATTGCCAAAACTTTTCTGGATGAGGATGTTCACTATGCGGATTAAATACCCACCCATTACTCGCTGATAAACGTCGATAAAAACGAGTTAGCGTATCTGGTACTTCTTGATGCCACGTTTTTTTCTTACTCTGATTATTCTCTGCAAATTCTGCTAAATAAGGTGTTCTATAGTGCGAAGAGATCAACCAAATTAATGCTTTAGCTAATGGTGGTAAGGATTCAAAACCATCTTGATTAGGCTGTTTCCCCTCTTTTTTTAGTAATTTTAACCAATCAGGGTATTGCTGTTGATACTCAGCCCAATTTGCTAAACGCGTTAACCATTCAACATCTGTTGTACACCCTGCAATCATTGCTTCAAAAATTCTTACAGACACCCATTCATGTCGATAACAATCTGCAAAAGTACGTGCTGCTGGCATTAATTTTGTCTGAAAACCAATACTTGATTTTCCCAAATCGTGCAGAAGTGCTGCTAATGCAGCAATAATTTGAATGTTATACGCATTAATCCAAGCAACTTCATCATCTTTCCGTAAAATATCACGTTGTGTTCTATTGGTTGGAATTCGACCTTTTTGATTAAATTGACTTTGATCACCAACAATCCATAACAACGAAGTTTGATTTTTTCCATGTGTCCAATAACAAGCTACTGCTGTATTCTTTCTTGCTGTCTGTCGTAATAATTGTTTTAACGTTTGCAATCCTGCTTGCGTAATCGCGGTTTGCCAAACACGATCCCCACAACGTTCTGCAAATTGATCTAAAATCCGGCGAGTTTCTTTTAATGCATTTTTTTGACACTGGCTCACTAGCAAAATATTCATAGATCTGCTCCTTGTTGAGCAAGCTGTTTCAAGCCCTCAATAATGATATCTAATGCTTCAAATTGCAGTAGATTTTCAATGCAGTTATGGCGAAAATCATTTTCCTCATCGCCTTGTAGAGAAGAAATAAAAGCCTGTGGCAAAATTAATGCGTCTTTAATCATATCCGCTGCATCGAATACCAGCCCACCTCGTCTAGTTTTACCATGTAACACCGCTAACCCATGTGGCAAACCTAGTACCCAACAAGCTGTTGCGCCTAACCCATAAGCTAAATAATTACCATGATCCAGAAATTGATTTGCTGAATCAAACGCTTCACCACGTTCACTACGTTTAAAATGGGGATCTTTAATCGTATATTGATTAGCTAATGTATAAAGACGCTGAGTAAATCGTCCTTCTGCGGTTAATAAAGCCTGACTCGTTGTCGCTTGTTGAAATTCTACTTCTGCAGCTTGTACGACTTTTTCCAATAAAGTCCGATTAATCTGCCAATCTAATTTTGGCCAGCACTGCAAAATCGTTTGTAATCGTATATGCTGTAAACTTTTTGCTACCGTTAAACGTTTTTCATCATCAAACCAAAAAGAACACCATTGCTGTAAATACTGTACCGGTCGATATTCACTTTGTGGGCTAAAAAACTCACAACCAATCTCTGCTTCTGTGCCAGCAAACAAAGGGGTACCGCCACCACTGCAAAATCCAATCATTACCCCTGCTTTTGCCAATTCTCGCACTGCTGCTTGTGTAATCGAAGTACCTGTTCCCAGTAAAATACAAGTCGTATTTGCAATAGGAACGTTCCAATATAACGATTCTTTACCTTGATCTGTAACATACTCAACTCGTCCACCATTCACTAATACTCGGCAATGTTCCAGATAATATAAATTTGCTCGTTTAGAATGGAGAATAGTTTGTAGATTGGAGGATGGGATATAATCTGATCTCTTGTTCATAACGGTTAACTCACTAAAAGTAGAATTCAATTCATTATAACAAGAAGCAAAGCTATCGTTTTGTTTATTAAGAAATAAATAGCTATCAGATGAAAAAAAATCCCCTTTATTCGGGATAAATAAAAAATACAAATAGCTACGGATATCATATCTGACAATTAAATAGTGAGTTAAAAAGACTTAATTCTGTCCGTAAAGCATTACAACACAAATAACAACCAAGAAGTTGTAGCTTATCAGCAAATCAAAAATAAAACGGTTTTTCTTTTTTACTTGACCTTGTACAGGGTACAAATTAAACTAGATTCGTTAGGAGTCAAGATGAATACTGATAAATTTATAACATTTATTGAAACCCCTATTTTTGAGGAAGATAGAAAGGCCTTACTTTCTGATGATGAATATCAAGTATTTCAAACCTATATGCTAGAGAATTTCCATTTAGGCGATTTTATTCAACATACAGGTGGATGCCAAAAAATCAGATGGAAATTGTCAGGTAACAATAAAGGTAAAAGTGGTGGCATAAGAATTATTTATTATTCACTCACAGCTAAGGGAAAATTATACTTATTAATGATGTACCCTAAGAGTGAAAAAGACAATATGAGTGCTGCAGAAAAAGCAATTTTAAAATCAATTGTTGATAAACTAAAAGGAGATTGAAAATGGATAAAAATTTATTTGATCGCCTAATTAAAAGTGCTGAACAAATGGTCGCCATTGAAAAAGGCGAATTACAACCGGCACCTAATACTGTAACCAAATTTCGTATTCCTGATGTAAAAAAAATTCGTGCTAACACACATTTAAAGCAAAATGAATTTGCAGAGTTATTAGGAGTAAGTACTGCATTAGTGCAATCTTGGGAAACTTCCCGCAGGGTACCAAATGGTCCCGCACTAAAATTACTCTATATCATTGAAAACCAACCGAAAATTTTAGAAACCTTAAAAGCGATTTAATTTATAAGTGAAAGGAAAGTTCCAAACTTTCCTTTTTTTACATCTATACCGATTTAAAAATAGAAATACTATAAATAAAAAAATCCCCTTTATTCGGGATAAATAAAGGGGCAAACATTTGGAGTCATATTTTAGGGTACGGGTTGCATTATAATGATCAAAATTTCATAATACAATAACATTTTTAATATTTTTTTAACGTTTTTAACCTTATTTTCTCATTTAAGGATTTTGGTTAATTTATCCTACCCTAACTTTTTTTCTCGCCATGCGGATTTCTGGTATCAGCATCAACTAAATTACGCATTAATAAGGCATAATCTAACTGTATATCCTCAGGAACAGGCACAAATACAAAGTGTCCATCACCTAAAGCCGCTTCAACAGCTTCCCCTTTACGATTAAACATCTGGTTAATTGTAAAAATAATGTTACCATTTGGTGTCATCATTTCGACTTCATCACCCAATAAGAATTTATTTTTTACTGCAATTTCTGCCATTCCATTTTTACGTACCCCCGTAAATTCACCAACAAATTGCTGACGTACTGAAATGGAATAACCGTAATCATAATTTTGGTACTCATCATGTGTATGACGGCGTAAAAAACCTTCGGTATAGCCTCGATGTGCCAGAGATTCCAATGTGGTTAATAAACTCTCATCAAATGGCTTACCAGCCGCAGCATCATCAATCGCCTTACGATAAACTTGTGCAGTTCTAGCACAGTAATAGAAAGATTTCGTTCTGCCTTCGATTTTTAATGAATGAACACCCATATTGGCTAATGTTTCTACGTGTTGTACTGCACGCAAATCCTTTGAATTCATAATATAAGTACCATGTTCATCTTCAAATGCTTGCATCTGTTCATCTGGGCGTTGGCTCTCGGTTAATAAAAAGACTTTGTCTGTTGTTGTTCCTTCACCCAACGTTGGTGCAACATTTTTAATTGGAATGATGTCATTCGGATCAACAATATTACCTAATTCGTCTTCTTGCCCCTCTTTCACTTGATATTCCCAGCGACAAGCATTGGTACAAGTTCCTTGGTTTGGATCACGTTTATTAATATAACCTGACAATAAGCAGCGACCTGAATACGCCATACATAATGCACCATGTACAAATACTTCAATTTCAATATCTGGTACTTGACGGCGAATTTCTGCAATCTCTTCTAGTGATAATTCACGTGATAAGATTACTCGTGTTAAGCCCATTTGATGCCAGAATTTAACACTCGCCCAGTTCACCGCATTAGCTTGTACAGAAAGGTGGATCGGCATTTCTGGGAAATGTTCACGTACCAACATAATTAAACCAGGATCAGACATAATTAACGCATCTGGCCCCATTTCTACGACTGGCGTGAGATCTTTAATGAAGGTTTTTAATTTAGAATTGTGTGGTGCAATATTGACCACAACATAGAATTTTTTGCCTAATGCGTGCGCTTCATCAATCCCAATTTTCAAATTAGCGTGATTAAATTCATTATTACGCACACGTAAACTATAACGAGGTTGGCCTGCATATACTGCGTCTGCACCATAAGCAAAAGCATAACGCATATTTTTTAGTGAGCCCGCAGGCGAAAGCAGCTCAGGTTTTGTCTGAATTTCAGTTGTCATATTTTTCTCTTGTCTGATCACAGGTCAGGTTATGCCACTTAAGGCATAAATTTAAGGTATAAATATTGGGGGATGAATTTTAATCAGCCACTGCTAAGAATGCAAGTGGCTAATCAAGGTTACTATTGGGTTGATGATGTTTCTGCGAGTAACTTTTCCCACAAGCATTGATTGCCACTTTTTTTATTGATCAACTCAATATATTTTTGATGGGCGGCTAACTCCTCTTCTGTAGGTTTTAAGATAGCCAAATTATGCCGTTTAATCTCACCTTTTTCTTCACCTTGTGCCGCGCCTCCGGTCATCATTGGTAACGGTTCTGCATCTAGCATTAAGCTACCTTGTCCACCGGTCATTGCTAAATACACATCCGCTAAAATTTCCGCATCCAGCAAAGCCCCGTGCAAAGTCCGTTTACTATTATCAATTCCTAAACGCCCACAAAGTACATCTAATGAATTTTTCTTCCCCGGATAAAGCTGACGAGCCAATTTTAACGAGTCTGTCACTTGGCAAATATTATCAGTTTGTAACGTCTGTTTGAGGAAAGAGAACTCTTGATTAATAAACGCCACATCGAATGGAGCATTATGAATCACTAATTCAGAACCTTTAATAAACTCGACAAATTCCTCAAATACATCAGCAAAACGTGGTTTATCTGCTAAAAATTCATTAGTAATCCCATGCACTTCAATCGCTGCAGCATCAACTTCACGATCCGGCTGTAAATAGACATGGAAATTACGCCCTGTATGCCGTCTATTCATCAACTCTACCGCACCAATTTCAATAATGCGATGCCCTATTTGTGGTTCACTGCCACTGCTCATCCCTGTGGTTTCTGTATCCAGTACCACAATTCTATTTTGATCAATTTGCATATCTTTGTTTTTCTTTTGTGAATTAACTCTCTATAATTAAACGCCATTTTAACAATACAAATCTTGAATACAAATCCTGTCATGCGAAAAAAAGTTGAGATCTTTACTGATGGTTCTTGTCTGGGTAATCCGGGAGCGGGTGGTATTGGCATCGTATTACGCTATAAACAACACCAAAAACAACTCTCTGCCGGTTATCATTTAACCACCAATAATCGAATGGAACTATTAGCCGCGATTACTGCATTAAATACCTTAAAAGAACCTTGTGAGGTAACACTATACAGTGATAGCCAATATCTGCGTAAAGGCATTACTGAATGGATTATGCTATGGAAACGCAATCAATGGCGTACTAGCCAGAAAAAAGCAGTTAAAAATCAAGATCTTTGGATAGCTTTAGATCAAGCCATTCAGCGACATCATATCACTTGGCATTGGGTAAAAGGCCATGCAGGACATCCCGAAAATGAGCTATGTGATACCTTGGCCAGAGAAGCCGCATCTCACCCCTCACAACCAGACATTGGTTATCAACCTGAAAACTAACTAGATAAAAATGCTAAGTTAGCGATTAACACAGTATTAAAAACTGCAAATTTGCACTTTAAAATATAATCTGTTACTATTTTGCAGTTTTTTGACACTTTATCGGGAATACTACTTCCCTTTTCGCATTTAGATAGTTCATTCTTTGTCCTATCTTCCTCTTGTGTAAGGCGTTGTCCTAATGCTTTTCACCATCAATGATGACACTATGTTTCGTTCATCATAAAAAATAAAATTATAGGAGATATCATTTTGAATTTGCTACGTTATTGCAAAACGACGAGTACGTTTAAGGCGCCTATTTTTGTGCCAAGTCTATTATTTATTCTTGGTGTGACGGGATTAGGTATTTTCGCCCCACAAACCACAGAAACTTTGTTAAATAGTATCAAAAGCAACATTTTTACCAATTTCAGTTGGTTTTATGTGATTGCTGTTTCTATTTTTATTATCTTCCTATTATTACTTTGTGCGAGTAGTTTAGGAGACATTAAATTAGGAACTGAAAATGAAGAACCTGAATACCCATTTATGTCATGGATGGCAATGTTATTTGCCGCAGGTATGGGTATTAGTTTGATGTATTTTGGTGTTGCAGAGCCGATTTCACATTATGTTGCACCGCTTGCAGAAAACGCTACTCAAACGGAAAAAGTTGAAAATGCCTTACTTCTCTCCTTTTTCCATTGGGGTATCCATGCTTGGGCAATCTATGCTGTCATCGGTCTAACTCTTGCTTATTTCAGTTTCCGTTATAAATTGCCACTCACCATCCGATCTGGTTTTTACCCAATTTTAAAACACCGTGTATCTGGTTTCTGGGGTCATGTTATTGATATTGTGGCACTTTGCAGTACAGTTTTCGGGGTAACCACCACCTTAGGTTATGGTGCCATGCAGTTAGATGCAGGATTACACGCCATTGGCTGGATGAGTGATCGTAGTATCACCACCCTTTCAATCATCATTGTTATCGTGATGACGTTAGCTGCTATTTCTGCCATTACTGGGGTAGCAAAAGGGGTTCGCCGTTTAAGTGAAATCAATTTAGGTATGGCTATCTTCTTGATGATTTTTGTCTTAGTTGCTGGCCCAACCATCTATTTATTCAGTAATTTCTCTGAAAATATTGGGAATTATCTCAGTAATTTTATCGAATTAAGTTTCCGTACCTTTGCTAATCAACCAGATAAACAAGATTGGTTTAATGGTTGGACTGTACTTTACTGGGCTTGGTGGGTTTCATGGGCACCATTCGTTGGTTTATTTATTGCGAAAATTTCTAAAGGTCGTTCGATCCGTGAGTTTATTCTTGGTGTGTTATTTGTGCCATCGCTCTTTAATGCCTTATGGATGACGATCTTCGGTGATTCTGCGATCTGGATTGATCAACAAACACAAGGTTCATTATCTGCATTAAGCAGTAATACTGAAGCTTTACTATTTGCTTTTTTTGATCATTTACCTGGCTCAACAATTGCCTCTTTACTGGCAATGTTAATTATTGCGTTATTCTTTATTACCTCTGCTGATTCTGGTATCTACGTTATCAATAATATTGCCTCACAAGGTAAAGAGAATTCACCAGCATGGCAAAGTGCATTCTGGGCGATCTTATTAGCGGCTTTAGCCATCGCCTTATTACGCTCTGGCGGATTAGCTGCCTTACAGACAATGACCTTAATCATTGCCTTACCATTTACTTTAATTATGTTGTTCCTCTGTTTTGGTCTATGGCGTGGGTTAATGGTAGATAGCCAATATTTCTCGAAAAAATTTGCTCATGGTAGTTCGGTTTGGACAGGTAAACAGTGGCGTGAACGGTTAAGTAAAATTATGACTA
>NZ_JAQIBB010000110.1:0-9376 GCF_027920745.1 Gallibacterium faecale
CATTAAATGACTTCTCCGCTTATTAATACTGATAAGCGGAGAAGATCATTATCATTTAATTTATTTGCCACATTTCCAATTCTTCTTGTTTTTCTAACCAGCTAGATTCCACAACTTCTAGTTCTTTTTTCAGCGAAGCTTGTTGAGTAAGAAGCTGTGTAAGTTGATCCTTATTCTCACTCAAATAGAGATCATTATCAGCTAAACGCTCTTCAATTATTGCAAGTTCAGTAGAAAGTTGTTCTAGCTGTTTTTCTAACTTTTGAATTTCTTTGCGTAGTGGAGCAGTTTGCTCGCGCAATTCTGCTTCTCGACGTTTTTGCTCTTTACGTTGTAAAAACTCGTTCTCTTTTGTTGGTGCTTGGTTATTAGAGGCTGTATTGTCTGTTGGTTCTAAGCTAAGTAACCATTTTTGATAATCTTCTAGATCACCATCAAAATTATCGACTTTATGATCATGGACTAAATAAAATTCACTTACTGTATTACGCAATAAATGGCGATCGTGTGAAACCACAACTAACGATCCCTCATAATCCATGAGTGCTTCCGTTAAGGCTTGGCGCATATCAAGATCAAGGTGGTTAGTCGGTTCATCGAGTAACAATAAGTTAGGACGTTGCCAAACAATTAACGCCAATACTAAACGTGCTTTTTCACCACCTGAAAAAGAACCAATTGCCTGTTTTACTTTATCGCCATGGAACGCAAAACCACCTAAATAATCACGTAATTCTTGTTCGGTTTTGGTCGGTGCTAATTTTTGTAGATGCCAAAGTGGGCTTTCTTCAGCACGCAAAATATCTAATTGATGTTGAGCAAAATAGCCAAGTTGTACACCTTTAGCTAATTGAATAGTACCTGTTTGTGGAGGAAGCTCTCCAGCTAATAATTTGATTAACGTAGATTTCCCAGCACCATTTTGACCGAGTAAGCCGATGCGAGAGCCTGGAACAAGATTTAATTTTACTTGTTGTAAAATGGTTTTATCGCCATAACCTGCACTAACTTTTTCCATAGAGAGTAATGGATTAGGCAAGAATTCTGGTTCTGGAAAATGGAACGAAAACGGGCTGTCAATATGCGCTGGGGCAATTAATTCCATCCGTTCTAACGCTTTAATCCGACTTTGTGCTTGTTTTGCTTTAGTTGCCTTAGCTTTAAAACGATCAATGAATTTCTGTAAATGGGCGATTTTTTGTTGTTGCTGTTGATATAAGGCGTTTTGTTGTGCTAGCTTAGATGCCCTTAAAATTTCAAATGATGAATAATTACCTGTATATTCAAATAGTTGCTGTTGCTCAATATGAATAACTTTATTGATAATAGGATCAAGAAAATCACGATCATGTGAGATCAATAATAGTGTACCCTGATAATTTTTCAGCCAACTTTCTAGCCAAATTACAGCATCAAGATCTAAGTGGTTGGTTGGCTCATCTAATAAAAGTAGATCGGAACGACAAAGTAATGCCTGAGCAAGATTTAAACGCATACGCCAACCACCAGAAAACGATTTTACGGGTAACTGTAATTGGGATTCTTCAAAACCTAAGCCATGCAATAATGTGGACGCTCTGGCGTGAATTGTCCACGCATCAATGGTATCTAGTTGAGTATGTAAATTAGCAATGCGATAGCCATCATTCTGTTGATTGGCGAGCTCAAGTTCTTGTTGTAAACGGCAATATTCACGATCACCTTGAATGGCATAGTCTAGGGCGGAAATTTCTAGTGCTGGGGTTTCTTGGTTTACCCAGCTAATTTCCCAATTTTTAGGATAGGTTACATCTCCCCGTTCTGGGAGTAATTCACCTTTGATTAAAGCGAATAAAGAAGACTTTCCGCAGCCGTTTTTACCGACTAAACCGACTTTTTGTCCGGGAGTAATAGTGGCATTTGAATTTTCAAGTAAAGTTGTTACACCACGTTTGAGAGTTAAATTTGTAAAAGTTAACATTTTTAGGTATGCTCTTGATTAAGTTTACTATTTTTGAATTTTTTAGGATTGCTCAATGTTTGATTCTTTTTTAGTTCAATTTGTTGTTTTATGGGCAGTAATTGATCCTATTGGTTCTGTTCCTGTCTATCTTACCAAAACTATTGGTCTATCTGCGACAGATCGTAAGAAAATAGCCAGAAATGCAGTGTTAATTGCTACTGGAATTTTGTTTTTCTTTCTCATCACAGGACAATTTTTATTAGAAGCCATGCAAATTCCACTTACTGCTTTCCAAGTAGCAGGCGGATTAGTCTTGTTATTATTTGCGCTCACTATGGTATTTAGTGAGGGGAAAGCAGAACAAGAAATGCGTCTATCTTCTAATATTAATGAATTAGCTGTTTATCCATTAGCGGTACCTTCGATTGCTTCTCCAGGTGCAATGATGGCGATTGTATTATTAACCGATAATCATCGTTTTAGTTTTACTGACCAAATTATGACAGCAGTGATTATGGCCTTAGTATTACTGATTACTTATTTATTATTGTTAGCAGCAAATCGTATTCAACGTTTAATTGGTACAACTGGGGCAGCGATTGTCAGTCGAGTAATGGGATTAATTTTGGCGGCAATTGCAGTAAATCATATTCTAAGTGGAATTAAGGCATTTTTCATGGAAGTGATACCAACTGTAACTTAATTGTTACAGAGATTTTTACTAGAAGATAACCTACAAGGCAGAATTAGTGATAGAATAGCCACTATTTACATGTCAAGAGAAGAATTTATGCCTTTAGGGAATTTATATATTATTTCTGCGCCTAGTGGAGCGGGAAAATCGTCATTAATTTCTGCATTATTACAACAACATCCTAGTTATGAAATGCAGGTATCTATTTCTCATACTACACGTAAGCCTCGTCCAAATGAAGAAGACGGAAAGCATTACTACTTTGTTGATCATGCTGAATTTGAACGTTTAATTGCGGAAGATGCGTTTCTCGAATATGCTGAAGTATTTGGAAATTATTATGGTACTTCATTATTAATGATTGAGCGTTCTTTGAAACAAGGAATTGATGTATTTCTTGATATTGATTGGCAAGGCGCACAACAAGTGCGTAAGAAAGTGCCTGGTGCAAAAAGTATCTTTATTTTGCCCCCATCAATTCAAGAATTAGAACGTCGCTTAATTGGTAGAGGGCAAGATTCAGAAGAAGTGATTGCCGGTCGTATGCAGAAAGCTATAAGTGAAATGAGTCATTATGATGAATATGATTATTTAATTATTAATGATGATTTTGATCAGGCGCTCAATGAAATTAAGGTGATTTTGAAGGCAGAGAAATTAAAAGTTGGGCGTCAAGTACAACGTCATCAATTATTAATGTCGCAACTACTAGCGAAAACAGAATAGCTCTAGTATCATATTCAACCTTTTTTCTTGATTGATTATTGAACAATTTACATAAATTTTTTGGAGAGAACTATGGCACGTGTAACCGTCCAAGATGCAGTAGATAAAATTGGTAACCGTTTTGACTTAATTTTAACCGCAGCACGTCGTGCGAGAGAGTTACAATTGCACGTACGTGAACCACTAGTACCAGAAGAAAATGATAAACCAACTGTGATTGCATTACGCGAAATCGAAGAAGGTTTAATCAATAATGATATTATGGATGCACAAGAACGCCACGATGCTTTAGAACAAGAACATGCAGAATTACAAGCTGTTTCTTTATTAGCTGACGTGGAATAATCTTAATTTAATTGTTTTACCGAAGAACGAGTTATGTATTTATTTGAAAGTTTACATACCATCATTAAAAGTTATTTGCCTGATGATCAAATTGAGTTGGTTAAACGTGCTTTTATGATCGCACGTGATGCTCACGAAGGGCAGACTCGTTCTAGTGGTGAACCTTATATTACCCATCCAGTTGCAGTCGCTTCAATTATTGCGGAAATGCGTTTGGATCATGAAGCCGTGATGGCGGCGTTATTACATGATGTAATTGAAGATACACCTTACACAGAAGAAGAACTGACAGCGGAGTTTGGGAAAAGTGTTGCTGAAATCGTAGAAGGGGTTTCTAAATTAGATAAATTAAAGTTTAGAACTCGTAAAGAAGCGGAAGCAGAAAACTTCCGTAAAATGATTTTGGCAATGACACAAGATATTCGTGTTATTTTAATTAAGCTAGCTGACCGTACTCATAATATGCGTACATTGGGAGCGTTACGTCCAGATAAACGCCGTCGTATCGCCAAAGAAACCTTAGAAATTTATAGTCCATTAGCCCATCGCTTAGGGATTGAGCATATTAAGAACGAATTGGAAGATCTTGGTTTTGAGGCGTTACATCCACATCGTTATCAAGTGTTACAGAAAGTGATTCAAAATGCGCGCGGTAATCGTAAAGAGATGATCCAGCGTATTACTGATGAGATTAAAGGACGCTTGGATGATGTTGGGATTAAAGCGAGAGTCTTTGGACGTGAAAAGCACCTTTATTCAATTTATCAAAAAATGAAAATGAAAGAACAACGTTTTCATTCGATTATGGATATTTATGCTTTTCGCACTATTGTGCAAGACGTTGATACTTGTTATTGCGTATTGGGACAAATGCACAGCTTATATAAACCTCGTCCAGGACGAGTTAAAGATTATATTGCCGTACCTAAAGCCAATGGTTATCAATCGTTACATACTTCAATGATTGGACCACATGGTGTGCCAGTTGAAGTACAAATCCGTACTGAAGATATGGATCAAATGGCTGAAATGGGAGTTGCAGCTCATTGGATTTATAAACAGGGTGGGAAAAATGACAGTACCACAGTACAAATTCGCGCACAGCGTTGGTTACAAAGCTTAATTGAATTGCAACAAAGTGCAGGAAATTCATTTGAGTTTATTGAGAATGTAAAATCTGAATTATTCCCAGATGAAATTTATGTCTTTACGCCAAAAGGTCGTATTGTTGAATTACCTGCTGGAGCAACACCAGTTGATTTTGCGTATGCAGTACATACCGATATAGGGCAAACTTGTATTGGAGCGAGAGTAGATCGTCAACCTTATGCGCTTTCTCAGGCGTTACAATCAGGGCAAACAGTTGAAATTATTACTGCACCATCAGCTCGTCCTAGTGCCACTTGGTTAAATTTTGTGGTAACCGCAAAAGCCAGAGCGAAAATTCGTCAAACATTGAAATCATTACGCCGTGATGAAGCAATCATTTTAGGCAGACGTCAATTATTCCATGCATTATCACCAGCGAAATTGGACGATATTGATCCGAATACACTCGCTGCTTTATTGGCAGAATTAAAATTACAATCTTTGGATGATTTATTAGCGGAGATTGGATTAGGTAATCAAATTAGTGTCGTGATTGCACATCGTTTATTAGGCGAGAAGTTAGAGATAGATACAGATGGTGATCCAACCAACAATAATTACCATGAAACAGATACTGGAGTATTAATCAAAGGTGTTGATGGGCTATTGATTAATTTTGCTAAGTGTTGTCATCCAATTCCTGGCGATCCAATTGTGGCTTATGTGAGCCCAGGTAAAGGTTTGGTGATCCATCACGAATACTGTGCCAATATTCGTCACCGTGATGAAAATGCAGATCACTATATGCCAGTAGAATGGGAGAAGAGTGAGAACAGTGTTGAATTTGAAGCTGAATTACGTATTGAAATGTTAAATCAACACGGTGCATTTGCTAATCTTACTTCTGTAATTACTTCTGCAGGAAGTAATATCCAAAGTATTTGGACTGAAGAGCGAGATGGGCGTGTTTATCAGGTATTTGTAGTATTAACTGCACGAGATAAAAATCACTTAGCAACCATTATTCGTAAAATTAATGCAGTATCTGGTGTGGTAGATGTATTGCGAAATATTAATGAATAAAGTGAATGCAATCGGAAAATTTATTAGATAACTTGCCTCTATCTGTCCTTTCTGGCGTGGGAGCAGCCATGTCAGAAAGATTATCTCGCTTAGGAATTCGTTCTGTTCAAGATCTCTTATTTCACTTTCCTCTCCGTTATGAAGATCGTACTCATATCACGCCCTTAAAAGATTTACGACCAGATAGTTATACAACGATCGAAGGTATTGTACAGACTTGTGAAGTACAATTTTCAAGACGTGCTATGTTAGTGGTGTCATTATCAGATGGCAGTTCAAAAATTATGCTGCGTTTTTTTAATTTTAATGCGGGTATGAAAAATAGTTTTACTCCAGGAGCAAGAGTAAAAGCATTTGGCGAAGTGCGGCGTGGTCGGTTTATGGCAGAAATGCATCATCCCGAATATCGGATTGTTAAACATAATGAACCATTGCTTATGGAAGAGAATTTAACACCGATCTACCCTTCAACAGAGGGCTTAAAACAGGCTTCATGGCGAAAATTAACCGATCAAGCATTAGCTTTATTAGCTAAAAAAGAAGTTCAAGAATTGTTGCCTGCTGCATTTAATCCAAGTGGTTACGATCTTAAAACTGCAATTCAATTTTTACATCGTCCCCCTGCGGGTACACTTGCCGCTGTATTAGAGAAAGGCGAGCATCCAGCACAAACGCGTTTGGCGTTTGAGGAATTGTTAGCACATAATTTAGCAATGCGGCAAAGTAAGCAGGAAGCACAGCAACATTTTGCTAAACCTTTGTGTTATCAGACTAATATTAAACAACAGTTTTTACAAACATTACCTTTCCAGCCTACAAATGCGCAATTACGTGTTGTAGCAGATATTGAACAAGATTTAAAAAAATCCCAACCAATGATGCGGTTAATTCAAGGTGATGTTGGTTCAGGGAAAACGCTAGTTGCTGTGTTAGCAGCATTGGTGGCATTGGATAATCAGCAACAAGTGGCGATTATGGCACCAACCGAAATTCTTGCTGAACAGCATTTTAATAATTTTTCACAATGGTTAATACCTTTTGGTATTCAAGTGGGTTGGTTAGCTGGCAAAGTGAAAGGTAAAAAAAGACAACAAGTTTTAGCGCAGATTCAAACTGGCGTAGTACAAGTTGTCATAGGTACGCATGCTCTGTTTCAAGAACAAGTTGAGTTTTCTTCGTTGTCTTTAGTGATTATTGATGAACAACACCGTTTTGGTGTAGAACAACGCTTGATGTTGCGGGAAAAAGGGGCAAAAGAAGGTGTTTTTCCTCATCAATTAATTATGACTGCGACACCTATTCCTCGTACGTTAGCGATGACAGTATATGCCGATCTTGATATTTCAATTATTGATGAACTTCCACCAGGTCGCACACCAATAAAAACAGTAGCGATTGCTGAAGATCGCCGAGATGAATTAGTGCAACGAGTTTATCGAGCTTGTACCAAAGATAAGCGACAAGTATATTGGGTATGTACATTGATTGATGAATCTGAGGTATTAGAAGCGCAAGCAGCGGAAGCGTTAGCAGAAGATCTGAAAAAAGCATTACCTAGTTTACGGATTGGTTTAGTACATGGACGCATGAAACCGCAGGAAAAACAAGAAATAATGGCAATTTTTAAAGCGGGAGAAATGGATGTCTTAGTGGCGACGACAGTAATTGAAGTTGGGGTTGATGTACCAAATGCCAGTTTGATGATTATTGAAAATGCGGAAAGGCTAGGCTTATCGCAACTACACCAATTACGCGGGCGAGTTGGTAGAGGACAAGTAGAGTCATTTTGTGTATTACTTTATAAAACGCCATTAGGGAAAATTTCTCGTCAACGTTTGGATATTATGCGTACTAGTAATGATGGTTTTGCAATTGCCGAAAAAGATCTAGAAATTCGAGGACCAGGTGAAGTTTTAGGAGTTAAACAAACAGGTGCAGCAGAATTTAGAGTCGCAAATTTAGTGAGAGATCGGCGATTATTACCTGCGGTACAACGCTGTGCTAATCAATTAATGAGCGAACGTTCGGTAAATATCAATTTATTAATTCAGCGTTGGTTACAACAAAGGACAGTATATTCTAATGCTTAATTATCAAGAGTATCGTCATTATTTACAGCAATTAGTTTGGCAAGAGGATTTTAATCAACTGCCAAAATTACAACAGCGATGGCTTACCATTACTGGATCTCTTACGGCAGCATTAAAGCAACAATGTGAGAGATTTACTGTTACTCCAATTTTTGAAGGTTGGATTAAGGATAACAGTCATCCTTATGCGGAAAAATACTTTTCTGAAGCGGAATATTGGTTACGAGAAGTGATTCTATCTGGGGATGAGCAGCCTTGGATTTTTGCTCGTACAGTAATACCATCATCTACCTTTCAATCTTATGCAACAGAGATCCAACAATTAGGGAAACAACCCATTGGTGAGTGGCTTTTTCAACAACCGATAACTCGTTCGCAATTAATGTGGCAGACAGGTAAGCTAGGATTTGCCCGCCGTTCGACACTAATGCTTGCGGAATGCCCTTTTTTTATTAGTGAGCTTTTTCTTGATGATTTTTGGCGAAAGGCATAAGATCGCCAACCAAAAATCAAAACTCCTTTCAATTCGCTTGTTATTATGGCAAAGATACCAACTATTTTATTTTTTGATTCTGGTGTAGGTGGCCTAAGTGTTTATCGAGAAGTAAAAGCACTATTACCACAATGCCATTACTTATACTGTTTAGATAATGCATGTTTTCCCTATTCTGAAAAAGCAGAAGCATTTATTGAACAACGTTGTGTCGCAATTTGTAAAAAAATTGCAGAAACTGAACCACTCGATTTAATAGTCATTGCCTGCAATACAGCAAGTACAATCGTATTGCCAGCGATGCGAGAACATTTTTCGTGTCCGATTGTTGGTACGGTTCCAGCAATAAAACCAGCAGCACAAAAGACAAATACCAAAGTGATTGGATTATTAGCAACAAAAGGAACAATAAAAAGATCTTATGTTGATGATTTAATTAACGAGTATGCGCAAGGCTGTGAAGTAAAACGATTGGGTACAACAGAGTTAGTACAGATTGCAGAACAAAAATTACATGGTAAACCAGCAGATCATTTCGCCGTGATGCGAGCAGTTGCTGAATGGCGATATGAATATGAATTAGATACGGTAGTATTAGGTTGTACACATTTCCCATTGTTAAAAGCTGAATTAAAAGCCTGTTTACCACAAGTAAGTTTCTTTATTGATTCAGGAAAGGCAATCGCCAAGCGGGTACAATCTTTATTGCCATTTGATCTTCCAGCACAGTCATCAAAACAACAAATTGTTTTTTGCACTGCACCATTCCCAGATCAGGATAACGTAAAAAAAATGTTTGCTGAATGGGGGTTTGGTGTATTACAACAATTGCTCGTTGAATAAACAAAAAGAGTAAAAACTCATCTTTCAAAGCTAAAAATTAGGCAATTAATAAATTTTTTATAAAATTATGC
>NZ_JAQIBB010000111.1:0-9371 GCF_027920745.1 Gallibacterium faecale
CTTAATTGGTGCTTTTTTGTTATGTAATATTCACTTTGATGTTAAGTCTTCTTTGATTTCATCAAGAACTCCTGTTCCACCCCAAGTAAAAGCATATCGTAAATACTCATCATAACACTCTGCCATGATTTTCACATAATTGGATTTTAACTCCTGATCTTTAGCTTTTAATGTCATTTTGCTATCATATTCTTTTAATGCTTTTTCATAACCAGTTATTCTCTTATAGTTTTCAACAGCCCAAGCAAATTTCAACTTGATGTATTCTCTTCTAGAAGTTGGTTCAGCAGATTTATAATCATCTAAATCAAATTTACGTGGATTAGGGTGTCGCTTGAGAGCAGGTCTTAAAGGTTGTTTTTTAGTTAAATTCTTAACTTCAGCAAGCTCACATTCAGCATCAATAATTTGCCTGTCTGTTTTTTCAACAAAAATAAATTTTACTGATGTGACAAATCTTCCAGTTCTGAGGTATTCAGCTTGAACAAGTAAATCAGACTTTTCAGAAATTTCTTTCATGGCAGGCTCAATCACTTTTTGCTTGAACAGTTTAAAATCAGGATAGGTATCTTCACAACCAAAGAAAAATCTCAAGTCTTCAACTGTAATTTCTCGCCATCCTTGACTTTTGTATTGATATAAAAGTTCATACAATTTTAGCGAATGAACTGAATCAAGAAATTTGAAATTTTCCAATACCATTGTTGTGAATTTTTCTTTTAGGTCAAAAATCAGAGGCATTGTTGAGTCTGAAAACTTCATTCTCAAATACCCTTCCCCATCTTTATATTCCTGTTCTTGCAATAAATAAAATATCTTTGTTGTTCCCCTTTCTGTTAAAAGTTGAATGCTTCTTTTAAACAAAGAAACAACAGCATCTTTCAACTGATTGTAGATTGTGCCAGAACCCATCTGTGGAAAATCTTGTGCAAAGTCTTCAACTCGTAAAACATATTCTTGCTGAGGTTTTTTAGGGTTTATCCGGCTTAACACATGATACATTAACCTACGCTCAACCAGACTCATTTTCTGCGTTGTTTCAATCAAAGCATTGGATTGTTGTACTAAGTATCTGTTTTTATTGTCTTTTTTGTTGTTTTTTTCTTTTTTCTTGACATCCTCCCCTGCCTAAAGGCAGGGGATTCCTACTAGCTCCCACAGCAAGCTGTGGGCTACTCTCGGTGGGTTTCTGCTGCTGACCGCTAATGCGATTCACTTCACAGACGCTACGGGCATGTCCTGCCCTGATATTTTATTACGCTTGGACGATAGCTCGCCCACGCTCCAATACATTTAACGCTCCAACCACATCAGCATTTTCTGTATAGCCACATTCTACACACTCAAAATTAGCTTGTGTTTGGCGATTTTCTTTTGCGGTATGTCCACAACAAGGGCAAGTTCGGCTGGTATCTCGTGCTGGAACGGCAACTAAAAATCCGCCTAACCATTGCGTTTTGTAGTCTAATTGCCGTCTAAATTCAAACCAAGACTGATCTAATATCGCTCGGTTTAAACCTGATTTCTGTTTCACATTTTTGCCGTGTTCTTCTGCTGTGCCTTTGGCTGATTTAGACATATTTGCAACTTGCAAATCTTCAACGTAGATCATGGCGTGGTTTTTGCTGATTTGTGTTGAGATTTTATGCAGAAAATCTTTTCGGCAGTTGGCAATTTTGTGGTGCAATTTACCGATTTTTTCTTTCAGTTTTTGCCCGTTTTTACTGAACTTCACTTTGTTTTTGAGCTGTTTTTGCAGTTTTGCCAATTTCCCTTTGTCGGTTTTAAACGCATTTAACGACTCAAAAAATTCGCCATTGGAAAGGGTTACAAAGCGTGCAATGCCCATATCAATGCCGATTTCTCCGCCTTGATGGGTGGGAATTTCGTGTTCAAATTCAGTTTGAATGCTCACAAAAAAGCGACCGCACTTCATTGATACAGTGACATTTTTCACTTCGCCCACAATTGCACGGCTGTTGCGATAGCGAACCCAACCGATTTTCGGCAGATACAAGCGGTTATTTTCTTGCTCAATTTTGCAACCTTGCGGAAAACGAAAACGCTCTTTTACGCCTTTCTTCTTGAATTTGGGAAAATCTGAACGCTTTTGAAAGAAGTTTTTAAATGCACTCTCTAAGTCTTTTAAAGACTGTTGCAACACTTGAGAATGGCAATCTTTGAGCCAAACCCGCCCTTTTTTCCATTGTGGAAGTAGGTTAGCTAATTTAGTGTAGCTGAATTTGTGATTGTTATCCTGTTCGTATTGTTCTTTTTGCCATGCTAATGCCTTATTGAACACAAAACGAGAACAACCACAAAATTGTTTGATTTTGCGGACTTGTTCACCATTTGGTCTGATTTCAAATTTAAAGGCTTTGCGTAGTAACATTGTTAGAATTAGAATACAAAAATTGTACATATTCTACACTTGGTCTATGAAAAAAGAAACAGAGATTAGACGTGGTCGCCACGTTGTTTTTAACTTACACGTTCATTTGGTTTTCGTGACAAAATATCGCAGAGAAGTTTTCACTCAACTTATTCTTGATGATTTAAAATCCATTTTTGAATCAGTCTGTGCGGATTTTGAAGCAACATTAGTGGAATTTGATGGGGAAGATGATCACGTTCATTTACTTGTTGAATATCCACCGAAAGTAGCTATATCAAATCTTGTGAACAGTTTAAAAGGCGTTTCAAGCAGAATGATTAGAAAGAAAAACTATCCGAGTATTCGCAAAAAACTATGGGGAAATCAGCTTTGGTCTCCGTCTTATTTTGCAGGAAGTTGCGGTGGTGCTCCCATATCTCTTATTCGCCAATACATTGAGCAACAACAAACAGCCGATTAGTTAGGTTTGAAACAGCTACGCCGTTTGTGCCTTATATCCACGCCCTAAAGGACGTGGTTTTACGGCACGGTTAGATAAATTAAGAAGATGTATCAATGATGAAGATAAAAAAATAGCCCGAAAACAGCTTGCTTTCGGGCTAGATAAAAAACGTAAAAATTAGCGACGTAAACCTAAACGGTTAATTAAGTTAGAATAGCTTTCTAAGTTAGAACGTTTTAAGTAGTCTAATAATTTACGACGACGTGAAACCATACCTAATAAACCACGGCGACCATGGTGGTCTTTTTTATGAACTGAAAAGTGTTCTTGTAAGTGGTTAATTTGTGCAGTTAATAATGCAATTTGAACTTCTGATGAACCAGTATCTTTTGCATCACGACCAAATTCAGCAACGATTTTTGCTTTTTCTTCAGTACTTAGAGACATAATAAACTCCTAAAAAGTTAAAGTTATAAATACATCGATAGCCGATCTCTAATCCAGCTACGACAAGAGCTGTGCATTTTACCCGTTCTCTAAACGAATGGCAAAATATTTTATATCCATTATTCACCAGTTAAAACAAACTCTTCATCTGTTTCACTTTTTTCTGGTTCCACTGGTGCAACGATTTCAATTTCTGTACTAAATTGGACTCCACGAGGCAATACACTACCTCTACGTCCACGTTCACCATAATAATGCGTAACCTCTTCTGCACCTAAAGTCACTTTACGCTTACCAGCGCGGAAAATTAAGCTGCTTCCCTGATTAATTAACAATAACCTTGCTAACAACTCTTCTCGCGATTTTGCTTTAGCCGCAGGAATATTAATAATTTTATTCCCTTTTCCTTTCGCTAACTCAGGTAGCTCACTTAATGGGAATACTAACATTCTATTTGCAGTAGTAATCGCAACCAATAAAGCTGCTTTATTTTCTACAATGACTGGTGGTAATACTTTTGCATTTTCTGGTAATGAAATTGTCGCTTTACCCGCTTTATTCCGAGAAATAAGATCCTCTACCTGGCATACAAACCCATAGCCAGCATCAGAAGCCATCAATACCGCTTGTTCTGGTTTACTCATCAATAGCTGTTCAATCGCCGCGCCTGCAGGTAATGCTAATTTACCAGTTATCGGCTCACCTTGTGAACGAGCAGATGGTAATGACAACGCATCTAAGCTATAACTACGACCTGTATTATCTAAGAAAATAACTGGTTGATTAGAACGCCCACAAACATGTGCAAGATATTTATCGCCTGCTTTATAACTTAGTGTTGCTGGATCAATATCATGCCCTTTTGCACAACGAATCCAGCCCATTTCAGATAAAATCACAGTAACTGGTTCCACAGGAACTAACGCACTTTCCGCAATCGCTTTTGCCTCTTCTCGTTCTACAATTTTAGAGCGACGAGGGCTAGCAAACTGTTCTGCATCTTGCTGAATTTCTTGCTTGATCAGTTGATTAAGATTCGCCTCTGACGCTAATACTTTTTCTAACTGTTGACGTTCTTCCGCTAATTGCTGTTGTTCTGCTTTTAGCTCAGTTTCTTCTAATTTCGCTAAATGACGTAATCGTAAATTTAAGATGGCTTCAGCTTGTTCCTCTGAAAGATTAAAGCGTGCCATCAACACTGATTTCGGTTCATCTTCATGACGAATTATATCAATCACTTCATCAATATTCAGAAAAGCTATCAACAAGCCCTCTAAAATATGCAAACGAGCCAAAACTTTATCTAAGCGATATTGCAAACGGCGTGTCACTGTTTGACGTCTAAACACCAACCATTCCGTTAAAATCGTCAAGAGATCTTTAACCGCCGGTTTGCGATCTAAGCCAATCATATTCATATTGACTCGATAGCTTTTTTCTAAATCCGTAGTGGCAAACAGATGCGCCATTAATTCATCTTCATTTACCCGATTTGAACGAGGGAGAATCACAATTCTGGTCGGATTTTCATGATCAGATTCATCTTTAATATCATCAACCATCGGCAATTTTTTATTACGCATTTGAGTCGCAATTTGCTCAATAATTTTTGCCCCTGATGCCTGATAAGGAATCGCACTAATCACGATCTCACCATCTTCTTTTTTCCATACAGCACGCATTTTTAATGAGCCTTTACCTTGCATATAGATTTTTTGTAAATCCTCTTTCGGTGAGATAATTTCAGCTTCTGTTGGAAAATCTGGTGCTTTGACAATTTTTAATAGATCCGTAATGGCGGCATCTGGTTTATCTAGCAATAAAATTAATGCATTTGCAATTTCATTAATATTATGCGGCGGAATATCTGTCGCCATCCCCACGGCAATACCGGTTGTTCCATTCAATAAAATATGCGGTAATCGTGCTGGTAAATATTGGGGTTCTTCAATCGTACCATCAAAATTAGGCTGATAATCTATCGTTCCTTGCCCTAATTCAGATAGTAACAATTCAGAAATTTTTGATAAACGAGATTCGGTATAACGCATTGCAGCAAAAGATTTTGGATCATCTGGCGCTCCCCAGTTTCCTTGCCCATCAACTAAGGGATAACGATATGAAAAAGGTTGCGCCATCAGTACCATGGCTTCATAACAAGCAGTATCACCATGTGGATGGAACTTACCTAATACATCTCCCACTGTACGCGCTGATTTTTTATATTTTGCCGTTGCGTTTAATCCTAATTCTGACATCGCATAAATGATACGGCGTTGCACTGGTTTTAGACCATCACCAATAAATGGTAAGGCACGATCCATAATCACATACATTGAATAATTGAGGTAAGCATTTTCGGTAAAATGCCCAATTGGCATTTGCTCAACCCCTTCATAGTTAATTGTTGTCATTATTCTCTCTCTACTCATTCATCGATTTTAAACGCTAAGTTCAGCATGATCGCCTTTTTCTTGTAACCAATTTTTACGATCATCCGCTCGTTTCTTCGCTAATAACATATCCAAAATTTCAAAGGTGTGATCAATTTCACCCTCTGTCTGAGTTGTCGGTTCATACACTAGTTGCACTAAACGGCGAGTATTCGGGTCCATCGTGGTTTCGCGTAATTGTAATGGATTCATCTCCCCTAACCCTTTGAAACGTTGTACATTCGCTTTACCTCGTTTACTTTGTAAGCGTTCTAAAATCGCCTCTTTTTCTCCCTCATCAAGGGCATAATAAACTTCTTTACCTAAATCAATCCGATATAACGGCGGCATTGCGACATAGACATGTCCTTCTTCCACTAATTTAGGAAAATGACGTAAAAATAGTGCACATAATAAAGTTGCAATATGTAAACCATCTGAATCAGCATCTGCTAAAATACAAACTTTACCGTAGCGTAGTTGTGATAAATCATCTGAATCTGGATCAATCCCTAAAGCCACTGCAATATCGTGAATTTCTTGCGAGCCTAAAACTTGGTCCCCAGCGACTTCCCAAGTATTTAAAATTTTTCCTCGTAATGGCAGAATTGCCTGATATTCACGATCTCTCGCTTGTTTAGCTGAACCACCTGCAGAATCCCCCTCCACTAAAAATAATTCGGTACGAGCCAGATCTTGTTGCGTACAATCTGCTAATTTTCCTGGTAGTGCTGGTCCACTCACCAATTTTTTCCGTACTACTTTCTTTGCACTACGTAAACGGCGTTGTGCGGAAGCGATAGCCATTTCAGCAAGTTGTTCTGCTTGTTGCACATTTTGATTCAGCCATAAACTAAAGCTATCTTTTACAACACCAGTCACAAAGACTGCACTTTGACGTGATGACAAACGCTCTTTAGTTTGTCCTGCAAATTGAGGATCTTGCATTTTTAAAGACAAGATATAGGCACAGCGATCCCAAAGGTCATCAGCGGTTAATTTTACTCCTCGTGGCAATAAATTACGGAACTCACAAAACTCTCGCATTGCATCTAATAAACCTTGACGTAATCCATTGACATGAGTCCCGCCTAATGGAGTTGGAATTAAATTAACATAACTTTCACCAATGACATTTCCACCTTCTGGTAACCAGAATAACGCCCAACTCACCGTTTCGGTTGCTGCATTAAATTCACCAATAAACGGTTTTTCTGGAACAGTTTCTACACCGTCAATCGCTTCTATTAGATAATCTGATAATCCATCTTGATAGCACCAAACATCTTCCGTTTGATTTACTTTATCAACAAACTTAATTTCCAATCCTGGACAAAGTACCGCTTTGGCACGTAATAAGTGACGTAGTCGAGTGGAAGAAAATTTTGCAGAATCAAAATATTTTGGATTAGGTAAAAATTTAACCGTTGTACCAGTAGTTCTACGTCCACAACTACCAATAACCGTAAGTTCCTCTATCTTTTTTCCATCGGCAAATGCAATATGATAAACCTCACCATTACGCTTGACAGTAACATCTACACGCGCAGATAACGCATTTACAACCGAAATACCTACCCCATGTAAACCACCTGAAAATTGGTAATTTTTATTAGAGAACTTACCACCTGCATGCAACTTACTTAAAATCAGTTCTACACCAGAAATTTTTTCAACTGGATGAATATCAACTGGCATTCCTCGACCGTTATCAATGACTTCAAGTGATTGATCAGGATAAAGCACAACCTCAATTTTTGTTGCATATCCTGCTAAGGCTTCATCTACACTGTTATCAATCACCTCTTGACCTAGGTGATTTGGTCGTGTGGTATCTGTGTACATTCCCGGGCGTAACTGTACTGGCTCGAGATCCTTTAAAACTGTAATATCGTTGGCGTTATAAATCTCTTGACTCATTGTTCTAAGCTACTATTAATCACAAAGGGCTAGATTCTAGCATTTTTTTAGCAGTGAACAAATTGCTACTTTACGAAATTAATTTATCCCTGTTGCAAGGTAAATCATTACTAAAAAGTAGAACGAGATTGCAAATTCTATCAGCCCTGTCTGTTTCACCGACAATTTTCGTTTAGGCAATAAAATTGCACGCAATAGAGGAATAACAAAAGCTAAACTTAACAGCCAATTTACTAACAAGAGAGGTAATACCGCACAAACTACATGAAAACCACAAGACACATAATAGTAAATCGGATTTTTCCGCTCACGCATGACACTTTTCACATATAAAGTTGTGCCTAAGAAAAATAAGCTAGGATATAACGCAATTTCGACAAGATGAAAATCCCATTGCTGAGAGGGAAAATAATAAGCAGCCATGCCTGCAATCGCAAAAATAATAATCGCTGCTACATCATTCAATAAGGCGCGTTCATTTTTTGTCTTAGTATAGTAAATATTCACCAAAACCAATGGCAACATTGCTACTACAAAATAGAGAATCTGTGGGTTATACCAAATAGCAGGTAATGCGAAAACAAGACTAATACCACCATAAATGAAAGTCCAACGCCAATACAACGACATATTTCTGCCTTTAAATAAAGCTAAAAAAGGATATGTCATTAAATACAACGCAAACCACGCAACTAATAAACAGATATGTAATCCGATAGGTGTAGTAAGCAGAACGCCATAACAAAATGGTAAAAGTGCCATAACGATAGCACCATGTTGATTGGAAATTAATAGTTTCATTTTTTGACCTAACAGTTGATAATAGTTCTGAATTTTAACTTTAAACCTAACAATGATATATAACTTAAAGGAGTACTTATGACAATCAAACGCATTGATACAGGTGCACGTTTATCTGAAGCTACTATTTATGGTGGTATCGTTTATCTTGCAGGACAAGTGCCTGAAGATACCTCGCTTGATGCTTATGGACAAACTAAACAAGTGTTACAGCTAATTGATAACCTCTTAGCTCAAAGTAATTCTGATAAATCCCGCATTTTACGTGCTGAAATTTTCTTAGCAAATATGGCTGATTATGCAGAGATGAATCGCGCTTGGGACGAATGGGTTATTGCAGGTGCTGCCCCAGCTCGAGCCACAGTTGAAGCAAAACTCGCCGATCCAAGTTGGAAAGTCGAGATCATGATTACTGCAGCGTGTAAATAATACGTTACCTATGTCATAATAAGTCGATTTAACTTCTTCTCCTAATTTGAAAAAAGTATGTTGTTTATTGAGAATTTTTCTATCTATATGCAGTTTTTTATTGGTTTGTTCGCAGTAACTAACCCCTTGGGTTCGTTGCCTATTTTTATGAGTATGACAAGCAACCAATATGAAGCTGAACGCCAAAAAACAATGCTGGTCACCTCAACTGCAATTGGTATCGTATTGCTTACCAGTTTATTTATCGGGCAAGCATTACTTAATTTTTTCAGTATTTCACTCAATTCATTCCGTATCGCTGGCGGTATTTTGGTGATTTCAATTGCTATGACTATGATTAGTGGGAAATTAGGGGAAGAAAAACAAAATAAAGAAGAACGTGCCACAGATTTTTCTGAAAATGAAAGTATTGCAGTTGTTCCGCTTGCGATGCCGTTAATTGCTGGCCCCGGTGCAATTAGTTCTACGATTGTTTGGGCCTCCCGTTATAACAGTTGGATTAATT
>NZ_JAQIBB010000112.1:0-60368 GCF_027920745.1 Gallibacterium faecale
AAGAATTTAAGCTCAAATTAATCTGACAGGCGCTGTAATTTTAAACGGGGACTGTCAGATTAGGTTTGATCTTCTACATATTAATAACAGCTTATAATTTATATAAAACAATTAAAAAAATTAAATCAAAAATTGAGATCTTAGACTTGGTATCGAATCCTGCAGGTATTGTAAATTATCTTGTTGATGAACTATTAAATGAAGCGAGCGATAGAGGTGTGAGTGCTGCACATAAAGCAATATCTTATCTTTTACCAAAGACAAGGTTACTTGGTGTAGCAGAGTCTAAGAATTTATTAATAGGAGTAAAGGCAAGTGTTAAAGACAATAAAAATTAATACGATATTTAAAAATAAATACTTAGAATTGCAAAATAATAATGTCATAGAGGAAACAACAAATAAATCTTTTGAACATCTTCGTTTAATAGAAAAAGAAACAATTTATCCTGGTGCAGTCGCTATTTGTAAATTTGAAGATAAATTATTATTAATTAATAACTATCGTTATGGGATTGATCGAATGAGTCTGGAGTTTCCTAGAGGTTATGTTGAACAAGGAGAAACTTTGGAAACGTGTGCGATTAGAGAATTATTTGAAGAAACAGGCATTACATTTAATCCTGAAATTGATTCAATTAAGAGATTAGGTGAAATTGCAGTAAGTTCTTCTATTATGGCAACAATGACGCCATTTTATTTAATTGAACTTAAGCAGTCCTTGCCAGAAATTCATTTGCAATCCGAGGAAAATATAGAAGATTTTAAATGGGAAACTATTGATAATATTATTAAGTTGATTAAAGAAGGTACGATTATTGATAGCTTTACTGTTTGTGGTATAGGTTTCTGCCTGTTATCTAATTAGCATTTAGGTTTCGCCCTAAAGGGCGACTTCATTTTATTCGCAAGCAAGCTTGCTCACCCTAACGGGCCGTTGCAAGCAACGTTCAAAAAGCTAACGCTTTTTGTCATTACTCGTGTAAAGAAAACGAAGCAAAAGACAACGCAAAGCGTTGAATGTTGCTAAAAGCAACAGCCCGAAGGGTGAGCGAAGCGAATAAACACGCCCTCACACCACTTGCTAATCCTCATTCCAATAAGATTTTCCGGGCGGCAAAAACAGAGATTTTTCTCACTCCGTTCGAAAAAAGATCACTTTTTTTGCCTAAAAATCTTATTTGCATTCGGGCAAGTGTGAGAGGGAACCCATTAAACATTTATTAAGATTTGTGCATAAATTTAGGTTTGCCAGTAGCTTGAGTTCAATATGTAACACAATTTAATTAAATTTATTTTTTGCGATCTCACTTCCATTTTCTATACCTCAACATAGATTCAGTTTTGACTCTTTTACACAATGACTCTCGTCATAATGCTATGACATTCTATGGTTATTTATTGATGAGGTATTTATGAAATTAAAACATCTTCTATTTATGATTTGTGGTTCTTTGTCTGTGTTATTTACCCCTTTTTCGATGGCAACAACAGAAGCGACTGACCAAACACAAGTTGAAGCGACGGTAGTACAAAGCGATAAGGTGAATTTAAATACTGCGACGGCTGAACAGTTACAGAAAGGATTGGTTGGCATTGGTGCTAAAAAAGCACAAGCTATTGTTGAGTATCGCGATCAGCATGGACCGTTTGTAGCCTTAGAACAGCTTACTGAAGTAAAAGGAATTGGTAGTGCAATTTTTGAGAAAAATAAGGAGAGAATGACGATTGAGTAAAATACATAGACAAACAAACACAATAATTGATTAGCAGTGTAAAAAAATAGCTCCCAAATTAAGGACAATTTGGGAGCTTTTTGATTCTATTGTAAAAGGTCAGTATTTAATCAGCCCATACCGTATTTTTTTAATTTTTTACGTAATGTACCGCGGTTAATGCCTAACATAGTTGCAGCACGAGTTTGATTACCACGGGTATATTGCATAACCATATCCAACATTGGATGCTCAACTTCTGCTAATACTAATTCATAGAGATCATTCACATCTTGTCCATTTAGTTGTGCTAAATAGTTTTTTAATGCTTGTTTTACAGAATCACGTAATGGTTTATTAGTTACTTGAGCTTGAGCATTTAACGTTGATACAGTTAAAGCTTCGGCAGTGCTACGTTGTTCGAACATTTTTTCCCTTTATCTACTTTATTATGATTACGACATTAGTCGGATTGAACACAAAAATTCCTCTAATGCATCTAATTGATCATTTGGATCAGTTAAAACATTAAAAGATCTCTTAAAATCAGAGCATGAACAGAAGCGATCCACATACCAAGCAACGTGTTTACGTGCAATACGATAACCTTTCTCGGCACCATAAAATTGATGCAAGTTTGCAATATGCTGCAATATTACCGCTTTCTTTTCAGAAAATGGTAAGTCAGATGCTGGGCTATTCTTCTCTAATAATTCGGTAATTTCTCGAAAAATCCATGTATTTCCCAATGCTCCACGGCCAAGCATAACAGCATCAGCACCTGTATAATCTAAGACTTCCTTGGCTTTGCTTGCGGAATCAATATCGCCATTGGCAATGACGGGAATTGATACAGCTTGTTTTACAGCTTTAATACTGTCGTATTCTGCTTGCCCATTAAATAGACAAGCACGAGTGCGACCATGAATAGTGAGTGCTTGAATTCCAGCATCTTCTGCTATTTTTGCAATTAAACTGCAATTGCGATGTTGTTGATCCCAACCAGTTCTTATTTTTAACGTAACGGGAACATCAACCGCATCTACCACGGCTTTTAAAATCTTAGCAACGAGATCAGGATATTGTAATAACGCTGAACCCGCCAATTTCTTATTCACTTTCTTGGCAGGACAACCCATATTAATATCAATGATTTCTGCGCCGTAACCGACATTAACCTGTGCTGCTTGAGCCATTTCATCCGGATCACTACCTGCAATTTGCACAGCATTGATCCCAATCTCAGGATGATGAGCCAAACGTAATTTAGATTTTTCGGTATGCCATACATCAGGATTTGTCGACATCATTTCAGAGAAAGTTAATGCCGCACCATATTGCGAACAAATACGCCGAAAAGGAAGATCAGTAATCCCTGCCATAGGCGCTAAGATGACGGGATTTTTCAAAATAAATTGACCAATCTGCACACTTATTACCTATTGCTACCTATCGTTTTTTCGTTCTTCTATGGATTAATTGATGATGACAAAATCGCCAGTCTTTGGGACTGAAACGGTCGCTTATAATACGCACTTTTATAGCAATAGTGAAGCCCTAAATGCGATTTTACGAAGAAAAAGTGTACTTTTTTTCGACTTAATTCGCTGAAAGTTTAAACAATGTAAAATTTTTATGATTAAAATCGAAAATTGATCAAACCTAATTGCTAAAAAGGGAATAAAAAGCGATGATTTCTTTCCATATGACATTTCTCAGGTGCAAACGCAAAGGAATAAGGAGAATATATGGAACAGAGAAAACCTGACTTACAATGGTTATCCGATCCTGCCATTTTTGCAGTCAATAGATTGCAAGCACATTCAGATCATCGTTATTACGCTACAACAAGAGAAGCAAAACGCAGAGGTGAAATGCCAATGCGATATTCATTGAATGGTGATTGGTTTTTTCATTATGCAAAGAACCTAGCACAACAGCCATCAGATTTTTATCAATTAGACTATGATAATCGCAGCTGGCAAACCATAAGAGTACCAGGACATATTCAGTTACAAGGGTTTGTGCAACCACATTATGTAAATACGATGTATCCTTGGGACGGTAAAGCAAATATTCGCCCACCAGCGATTCCTGTCACGGAGAACAGTGTGGGAAGTTATGTAACCTATTTTTCTGTTCCCACAACTTGGCAAACTCAACCTGTGTTTATTTCGTTTCAAGGGGTAGAAACGGCATTTTTCATTTGGTTAAATGGCGAATTTGTTGGATATAGTGAAGACTCTTTTACGCCAGCAGAGTTTGAACTTACGCCTTTTTTACAGCCAGGCGAAAATAAATTAGCAGTAGCAGTTTATCAACGTAGTACCGGCAGTTGGTTAGAAGATCAGGATTTTTGGCGTTTCTCAGGGATTTTTCGTGATGTTTATCTTTATACCGTACCTAAAATTCATCTCTATGATCTTGATAGTAAAATTGTGGTGAGTGAAGATCTCAACCACGCAGACATTACACTTAAAACTCAATTTTTATCCGCTAGTCCAATGGGGATAAAAACAATTAAAGCTTCATTGTTTGATCAACAAGATCAATTAATCGCTACAACAGAATGTACTACCACAGCAGAACAAGCAGAATTAGCGTTATTCGTACAATCGCCAAATTTATGGAGTGCTGAATCCCCTTATTTATATCAGTTATATCTAGAAATCTTTGATGAGCAACAACAACTGATTGAAGTTATACCTCAACAATTAGGTCTTCGTCGTTTTGAACTAAAGAATGGCGTGATGCAATTAAATGGTAAGCGCATTGTCTTCAAAGGCGTAAATCGACATGAATTTAATTGTGTTCGTGGGCGGGCGATTACTCAAGAAGATATGCTGTGGGATATTCAAATATTAAAACAGCATAATTTTAATGCTGTACGTACTTCACATTATCCAAATCAAACCCTTTGGTATGAACTTTGTGATCAGTATGGCTTATATGTGATAGATGAAATGAATCTAGAAACACACGGTTCATGGCAAAAAATGGGAAAAGTTGAGCCATCTTGGAACATTCCAGGAAGTGATCTGCGTTGGAATGAGATTGTATTAGATCGTGCTAAATCAATGTATCAACGAGATAAAAATCATGCCTCGATCTTAATTTGGTCTTGTGGTAATGAATCTTATGCTGGAGAAGTGTTATTAAATGTTTCTCGTTATTTTCATCAACAAGATCCTTATCGTTTAGTACATTATGAAGGCGTATTCCATTGTCGTGAATTTGATCAGATCAGCGATATGGAAAGCAGAATGTATGCAAAACCAGATGAAATAGAAGCTTATCTGCAACAACAACCTGCTAAGCCATATATTAGCTGTGAGTTTACTCATGCAATGGGAAATTCAAATGGCAATCTGAATAAATATATTGCCTTAGAAAAATATGAACAGTATCAAGGTGGTTTTATTTGGGATTTTATCGATCAGGGATTATTGCAGAAAGATCGTTATGGCAAGCCTTATCTTGCTTATGGCGGTGATTTTGATGATCGTCCAACGGACCGTAATTTCTGCTGTAATGGTCTAGTATTTGCTGATCGTACTTTATCTCCTAAAATGCAAGAGGTGAAATACCTTTATCAAAATTTAAAATTATTGCCACAACAAGATAAGGTTTTGATTCGTAATGAAAATTGCTTTATTGATACGCAAGAGTATTACTTTATTGCACATTTGCTGTTGAATGGCGTAGAACAGCAACAAATTCGATTTGAACCGATAATTCCTGCCTTATCCACAGAAGAAATCCCACTAGAATGGACTCAAGAAAATTTACAGCAAGCGGGTGAGTATTGTGTACAAATAACCGCCCATTTAAAGCAAAAAACAGTGTGGGCAGAAGCAGATAGTGAGATTGCTTTTGGGCAATTTATTTTTAGTCAAGCCGAAGATACTCCAGTTGAAGCCGCATTAGTAACCCAAAAATTAACAGTGATTAATGGGGATATTAATCTTGGCGTGAGAGGGGAACATTTTTCTGCACTATTTTCTCGCCAAGAGGGAAGCCTAATTTCTTTGGTTTATCACGGTAAAGAATTGATCAAGACCGCACCAATGCCACTGTTTTGGCGTGCAACAACAGATAATGATCGTGGTACAGCAAGACGTTTTAAAGCAGGATATTGGTTAATGGCGAGCTTATCAGGGCGTTGCAAAGAAATGGTATGGCAATCTATTTCTGATGAGTGTGTGGAGGTGAAATTCACCTATATTTATCCAATTTATCAACAACTGAACGTAGTTGTAATTTATCGTGTCTTTGCTTCTGGTGAAATTAGGGTGATTTGTGAATATGAAGGGCAAGAGGGATTACCTGACTTGCCTATTTTTGCATTAAGTTTTCGGACAGATGCGGAATATCAACAATTAAGTTGGTATGCTTTAGGTGAAGCAGAAAATTACCAAGATCGTTGTCGCGGTGCAAAATTAGGGATTTTCCATAATTGTGTAAGCGAAAATTATGCACCTTATAGTATTCCACAGGAAACAGGGAATCGAACAGGAGTACGTTGGGTAAAATGTTATAACCAAGCAGCAACAGCTGGCTTCCAAATAGAAGCCGTTGATCAGCCATTAGAGTGTAACTTCTTACCTTATACAGTATTTGAAATAGAAAATGCACAACATCATTATGAATTACCGCCAATCCATTACACAGTAGTGACCGTAGCTGCCAAACAAATGGGCATAGGTGGTGATGATAGTTGGGGAGCAGAAGTCCACCCTGAATATCGTATTCCTGCAACGGAACGGATCTGTTTTAGTTTTACATTAAGTGGTTTAGTGATGTAATAAACATTTGTATTTTGTTATAAGTAAAAAATACCCATGATTTGCAGTAATCTAGAAATTATGGGTATTTTTATACCTAATTTCCGGTAATTTAATCACAAAATTGGTTTTACTTATAACTTATAGCTATATATAAAGCAAAATAGCTATTTTCCTTTCTATCAACATCTCATTAAAATTTATTCATAAAGTCTAAAATTTAATTTAAGGAATTCACAATGAAAACAACATTTAAAAAATATTTGAAAGGAACATTTGTTCTTTCTTTAGGTTTAGCGTTAGCACAATCTGCATTAGCATTAACTAATGAAGAAGCAGCGGCAGATTTAGCAAAACGTGTTAATGAACATGGCACAATCGTTGTAGGAACAGAGGGAACTTATCCTCCGTTCACTTACCATGATGAGTCAGGAAAACTAACCGGGTATGATGTTGAATTAACTCGTTTAGTGGCGAAAGAGCTTGGCGTGAAAGTGGATTTTAAAGAAACACAATGGGATGCAATGTTATCAGGCTTAAATAACCACCGTTTTGATATTGTTGCTAACCAAGTCGGTTTAACTTCACCAGAACGTCGTGCAAAATATGATAAAACAACAGAATATAGCTATTCTGGTGCAGTTGTGGTGGCTCGTAAAGGTGAAACCCGTGTTAAAGACTGGGCAGATCTAAAAGGTTTAAAATCAGCACAATCTTTCACCAGTAATTACGGTGAATTAGCAACTAAAAATGGTGCAGAGATTGTTGGTGTTGATGGCTTAGCACAAGCAATCCAACTCGTGTTACAAAACCGTGCAGATGTCACCTTAAATGATCGCCTTGCAGTATTAGATTTCTTACATAAACACCCAAATGCAAATTTAGAAATTGTATTACGTGATAAATCACAACCAGTCGGTTCTGGTTTTATCTTCAATAAAGGTAACCAAGCGGTGATTGCGAAATTTAATGCAGCTATCGAAAAATTAAAGAAAGAAGGTAAATTAAAAGAACTTTCAACTCAATTCTTTGGTGAAGATGTTTCTGTTATTGAATAATTAAATCAGTATTTATAAGTGGAGGTGGGTATGTTACTACGTAAGATTGTTAAAGGATTAGTAGTGTTAGGCTTCTTTAGTGCGACAGCGGCTTTCGCTAACCAAGCTGATTGGATGACAAAAGATACACTGACAGTCGGTACCGAAGGAACTTACCCGCCTTTTACTTATCATGATGAAAATGGCAAATTAACCGGCTACGATGTTGAAGTTGCTAGAGCAGTAGCGGAAAAACTTGGTTTAAAAATTGAATTTAAAGAAACTGCCTGGAATGCATTATTAGCAGGATTAAATAATGGGCGTTTTGATACAGTGGTAAACCAAGTTACTATGAATGATGAAAGAAGAAAGAAATATCAAAGTTCATTACCTTATAGTTATTCTGGTGCAGCATTAGCCGTACGTAGTAGTTTGAGCCAAGTTCATGCAGTAAAAGATCTTAAGGGCTTAAAAGGTGGTTTAGCATTTACCAGTAACTTTGCTGATTTAGTTCGTCAGAATCAAGGAGAAGTTGTACCAGTCGAAGGTGGCTTAGGTCAAGAAATGGCACTGGTGGCACAAGGACGTGTCGATTTTACACTTAATGATCGTCTTGCGGTGTTGTATTACCAGAAAAAATTAAATGCTAATGATAAGATCCAAGTAATTGATTTACCTGAAGAAGGTAAAGTAAGTGCAGGATTTATCGTTAGAAAAGATGACAATGATAAGTTAAAAAAATTAAATCAAGCCTTAACAGAACTGAAAAAGGAAGGTAAATTAGCCGCCATTTCTAAACAATTTTTTGGAGTAGATATTAGTGAGCAGTAGTATTACGGAGAGCATCTCCGCAATTTCCCACTCAATTCTGAGTGCACTTCCTTGGATGGATGATAATAAAGCATCAATTGCGATTGATGCTTTTTTTCCTATGTTAGAGGGAATGGTTTATTTCACGATTCCACTAACTATTATTTCATTTTTACTCGGTATGTTAATTGCATTAGCGATTGCTTTAATTCGAGTAACGCCACAAAAACATTTTGTACACAAAGTGGCAAATGGTGTAGCCAATTTTTATATTTCTGCGATTCGTGGTACCCCATTATTGGCACAGTTATTTATTATTTTCTATGCTTTGCCAAATGTTGGAATTACTTTAGATCCATTGCCAACCGCAATTATTGCTTTTTCATTAAATACAGGGGCTTATGCTTCAGAAACCGTGCGGGCAGCCATCTTATCTGTGCCAAAAGGACAATGGGAGGCAGGTTATACAATTGGTATGAGCTATTGGCAGAATTTTTTCCGAATTATTGGACCACAAGCGTTACGAGTTGCTGTACCGCCACTTTCCAATAGTTTTATTGGCTTAGTTAAAGAAACTTCTTTAGCGAGTGTGGTGTTAGTGCCAGAAATGATGCGTCAGGCAAATATTATCTCATCACGTACTTATGAGTTCTTACTGATTTATTGTGAAGCTGCATTAATGTACTGGGTTGTGTGTGCATTATTAAGTTATGTGCAACAACGTTTAGAAAAACATTTTGAACGGTATGTGGCGAGGTAAGTATGTTATCGATTAAGAATTTACATAAAGCATTTGGTGATCACCAAGTCCTAAAAGGCATTGATTTACGGATTAATAAAGGTGAAGTTATCGTATTATTAGGGGCTTCTGGTTCGGGTAAAACAACATTATTACGTTGTCTAAATTTATTAGAAACACCAGATGCTGGCACAATAGAATTCGATGATGGTTCATTGGCGATTGATTTTGCAAAACCTTTAACGAAAGAAAAAGTACAGGCATTACGTAAAAAAAGCGGTATGGTTTTTCAAAACTATAATTTATTTCCCCATAAAACCGCATTAGAGAATATTACCGAAGGTTTAATTGTTGTGCAAAAAGTTGCTAAAGCGGAAGCAGAGGCAAAAGCACATCATTTATTGGCTCGAGTAGAGCTAGCAGATAAAGCTAATTTTTATCCATTCCAACTTTCTGGTGGGCAACAACAACGAGTAGGAATTGCTCGTGCATTGGCGATTGAGCCAGAATTAATGTTGTTTGACGAACCGACTTCAGCATTAGATCCTGAGTTAGTGCAAGGTATGTTGGCATTAATGAAATCTTTGGCGAGTGAAGGATGGACAATGGTGATTGTGACCCATGAAATCCAATTTGCTCGTGAAGTTGCGGATCATGTGATTTTGATGGGGGATGGACAAATCATTGAACAGGGTACGCCAGAACAGCTATTTGAACATAGCACTAACCCAAGAACCAATGCGTTTTTGCGTTCAATTAGACGTTAAGTCTTTAGATAAATGAATGTCGGAACACTGTATCCGACATTCATTATTTTTCGTCCTGTAAGCCTATTTTTTAATTCCTGTAATTCGACACCACTCTTCACGTTCAGCAACGTCATCTAAGGCAAATTGATCAGCATAGGCAGCAGCAACCGCGTTGCTTTGTGTAGCGAGAATCCCAGATAGACCTAAATGCCCTTGTGGAATAACTAAGTTAGAGATGATAGGCGCTAACTCTTTTAATGGACCAGCTAAAATATTAGCAACTACTACATCTGCGGTGAGATCTTGTGGGGTATCTGCGGATAAATAAAGTTGTAAGCGATCCTCAACACCATTGCGTTTTGCATTTTCACGACTAGCCTGAATCGCTTGTGGATCAATATCAATACCAATAGCTTGTTTAGCACCCAATTTTAGTGCAGCAATGGCTAAAATACCTGAACCACAACCAAAATCAATGACAGTTTTATCTTGTAAATCAAGAGAATCAAGCCATTCTAAGCAAAGTGCGGTAGTTGGGTGTGTCCCTGTGCCAAAAGCAAGCCCCGGATCCAACATAACATTGACCGCAGTTGGATCAGGAATCTCTCGCCAACTTGGGCAGATCCATAAACGTTGGCCAAATTTGAGTGGATGAAAGTTATCCATCCATTCTCTTTCCCAATCTTTATCTTCAATTTGTTCAATTTTATAAGCGGTTTCAGCGGTAATAGCTTGTTCTGCAAATAGTGCTTCAACAATCGCTTGCATATCTGTTTCTGCATCAAATAATGCCATTACATCTGTATTCCCCCAAAGGCGAGTTTCACCTGGTAATGGTTCAAAAATAGGGGTATCTTTACTATCCATAAATGTAACAGAAACCGCACCAAGCTCTTCTAAACTATCGCTAAGTTGTTCTGCTTGTTCATTTGTGCTGTTTAATCTAATTTGTAACCACGCCATAAGTATCCTTAATTTGTTTTTCACCAAATTTATTTGCAATTAAGAACGCAATTAAGCCTAATACAAGAGATGGCACAATTGCGTGTAAATTGAAAGGTTTAATTGCTGCTGTGGTAAAGCCAATATAAATGCCTAAACCCGTAATCATTGAAGCAATTGCACCATATGCATTCGCTTTTTCCCAATAAAGGCCGAGAATAATAACCCATAAAAAGGCTGCTTCCAAACCACCAAAAGCAAATAAATTTAACCAAATGATCATATCTGGTGGATTTAATGCAGCAATAACTAATAACGCACTGAGTAATAGCGTAATTAAAGAAGAAAAACGACTAATCTTCTTTTGATTCTTTGCAGCTTCAGGTTTTGCTGAAAGGTATAAGTCTTTGACAAAGATAGAAGAAGACTGAATGAGTTGGGCATCAATGGTGGACATAATTGCCGACATTGGTGCTGCAAGGAAAATTCCTGCAACAATTGGCGGTAACACTTTAACCATTAAAGCTGGAATAACTTGGTCAGGGATCGTTAGGTCAGGAATAATCACACGTCCTAATGCACCAGCAAGATGCATTCCTAGCATAATTACGCTAAGTACAATAGTACCGATAATCATACCGCGATGGAGTGCTTTACTATCTTTATAAGACATACAGCGAACCGCAGTATGAGGCAAACCAATTACACCAAAACAGACTAAAACCCAGAATGATGCCATAAAGGAAAAACTTAACATTTCATTTGGCCCATATGGGGAAATTAGAGAGGGATCAATAGTTGCTAATTTATTGACTGCGGATTCTACACCGCCAGCAGCATAAATCACGCCACCTAATAAAATGACAGTTCCTAAAATCATCACAGTACCTTGGATAGCATCTGTTAGTACGACTGCCCGGAACCCACCAATAAAAGTATATAAACCAACGGTAACCGCAAAAATAAGGAGCGCTTGCGTATAATTTAAGCCGATAGTGGTTTCTAATAATCTCGCTCCCCCAATAAATTGCACCGTCATTGCGGCAAAAAAGGCTAATAATAGTGCGATACAAGCGATCCAGACGAGATATTTATTTTTATAACGATAGAGCAGTAAGTCATTAATCGTGAGGGCATTGGTTTCTCGAGAAAGCATAGCAAATTTTTTACCTAGTGTGCCTAAGGCGAACCAAACCACAGGTACTTGGATCATCGCAAGTAATACCCACCCTAAACCAAACTTATAAGCAGCACCAGGCCCACCAACGAAAGAACTTGCACTGGCATAGGTCGCGGCGGTTGTCATAGCTAACACAAATCCCGTCATAGAGCGATTACCAACATAATATTCAGTTAGAAAATCACCTTGATGACGTTTACTGTATGCGTAGAGTGCGGCCCCGAAAATAAAGACTAAGTAAATAACCAATGGAAAAATAACGCCTAAATTCATGGTTACTCCTTATCATCATTTTCTAATGGTAGATCTTGGAAAAAGATCCGAATTGTCCAATACCCGATAACAATAAAGAGAATAGGTAAATAAATACAGGCCAATTCAAACCAGAGTGGAAAACCTAATGGACCATGAGTGTTTGTAGGCAGGTAGGCACATAAACACCAACCAATGACATAAAGAATTGCAACAAATAAAGTAATTTTTGCCTCTTTTGTTGCTTGGCGATAACGTTCAAATTTTTGCACTTTTATCTCCTTTTAGAGAGCTGTTGTAATAGCATCTATTTTTGACTTCCTGTAATTTTCACAATATTGTTGTGAACAAAAAGGCTTGATTACTCATCAAGCCTTTCTCATCTTAGCGTAACTTAGTTTTATTTCAATTTATTCATAATGAATTCAACTAATTGCTGTTTGCTAATCATCTCTTTTTCACCAGTACGACGTGATTTATATTCAATTTCACCTTTTTCGAGGTTTTTTTCGCCAATCACAATCATATGTGGGATACCAATAAGCTCCATATCTGCAAACATTACACCCGGACGTTCTTTACGATCGTCGAAGAGAACTTCAACACCTTGTTGCGTTAAGGTTTGATAAAGTTCTTCTGCATATTGTTGTACTGAGGGAGATTTATGCATATTCATTGGCACGATTGCTATTTGGAATGGTGCAAGTGCATCACTCCAGATAATACCACGATCATCATGACTTTGTTCGATAGCGGCAGCAACAACACGTGTTACGCCAATACCATAACAACCCATCATCATAGTTTGTGGCTTACCATCTTCACCTTGTACCGTTGCATTCATTGCATCAGAATATTTTTTACCAAGTTGGAAAATATGCCCAACTTCAATACCACGTTTAATTTGCAATGTTCCTTTACCACAAGGACTTGGATCGCCTTCTACTACATTACGTAAATCAGCAATTTGTGGTGTTGGCAAATCACGTTCCCAGTTAATGCCAAAATAGTGTTTACCATCAATATTTGCACCTGCACCAAAATCGCTCATATTGGCAACTGTACGATCAATGATAATTTCTAATGGTAGCTTAATTGGGCCAAGTGAACCTGGACCAGCACCTACTGCAGCACGAATTTCTTCTTCTGTGGCAAAGGTCAGTGGGCTTGCTACTTGAGGTAATTTTTCTACTTTGACTTCATTTAGTTCATGATCGCCACGCACTAATAAAGCGATCAATTGACCTTTTTCTACACCATGAACGATTAAAGTTTTTACTGTTTTTTCAATGGGTAAATTAAATTGTTCAACTAAAGCGGCAATCGTTTTAGCATTTGGGGTATCAACGATACGTAACTCTTCGGTTGCTGCGGTACGTTCACCTAAGGCAACTGCCTCAGCTAATTCAATGTTTGCGGCATAATCTGATTCGGTAGAGAAAACAATATCATCTTCACCACTTGCTGCTAATACTTGGAATTCATGTGAAGCACTACCACCAATAGAACCGGTATCAGCTTGAACTGGACGGAAATCTAAACCTAAACGGTTAAAGATATTGCAATAGGTTTGATGCATAACATCATAAGTTTCTTGCAAACTCTCTTTAGAGAGATGGAATGAATAAGCATCTTTCATAATAAATTCACGTGAACGCATTACACCAAAACGAGGACGGACTTCATCACGGAATTTAGTTTGAATTTGATAAAGATTTAATGGAAGTTGTTTATAAGAAGAAAGCTCACGACGAGCAAGATCCGTGATTACTTCTTCGTGAGTTGGTCCTAATACAAAAGGGCGATCACCACGATCCGTAAAACGTAATAATTCTGGACCGTATTGATCCCAACGTTGTGATTCTTGCCATAAATCAGCAGGTTGAACAACGGGCATAATCACTTCGATTGCCCCACTTTTGTTCATCTCTTCTCGTACGATATTTTCCACTTTTTTCAATACACGCACACCAGTAGGCATCCATGTGTATAAACCCGCAGCGAGTTTACGGATCATACCAGCTCGTAACATAAGCTGATGGCTAACAACTTCAGCATCAGCTGGAGTTTCTTTCAGAGTTGCAAGTAAATATTGACTAGTACGCATAATAAAATTCCATCATAAAACAAAAAAATTGCCCGTATTCTAGCATTAGCCTGTACAAGGCGGAATAGCAGAATTCTCAGTTAGTTAAATAAAATGTCGAGCCAACGCAGTGACAATAATGCCAATGACCACTGTGGGTAATACAGAGAAACGTGTAGCAGCCAAAAATGTGGCGATTAAACCAATCCAATCAGCGATATTGGTGCTAGTAAATTCTGGGGCAATCACCGAAATTAAAACACAAGGCGGTACTTGAGCTAATAAGTTTTTTGCCATAGGTGAAAGTTGTTTTTTCTGTAATAAGAAAAAGCCCAATAGACGGGTAGAATAGGTAACAGAAGCCATTGCAAAAATAGTTAATACTTCCCAACTCATTTATGTTTCTCCAAGAAATAGGCGATGATTAAACCACTTAATGTGCCAAACAGCACATACCAAGCGCCAGCAAAGAGTTGATAACTGATTGCCGCTACCACAAGACTGACTAACCAAGCAATTGCAGGACGAAAACCTGTCCACATTCCTTTGAGTAATACCAAAAATACTGCGACAAAAGCAATATCAAAACCATATTGTTTGATGTCACCTAAGAATGGGCCTATCCAAGCACCAATACCAGTTGAAATAATCCAAGCAAGATAAAGAGAAAGTGCCATTGAAAAATAATAACGCAAATCAAGCTGGCGTAATGCGCGTTGCTTAATATGATTTAACGCTAAGGCCCAAGCTTCATCACACATAAAAAAGAGTACCAGTAATGTTTTACGTAAGGGTAGCCCTTTTAAATAAGGTGTAAGCGCTGCACTCATTAAAATATGACGGCAATTTACCAGAAAAGTGGTAAACATAATCAGCAGTAAGGGGGGCGGTGAAGCCCATAAGCCAATCGCAGCAAATTCGGAACCGCCTGCAAAATTGACTCCGGTCATTAAAGGGACTTGCCATAAAGTCATATGGCTGGCGGTACCTTGCGCACCTAATACCAAACCAAAAGGAATAAAACCGATTAATACGGGAAAGGCATCTCGGAAACCTTGAGAGATTGAGTTATTTGTCTGTTGCATATTTATTCTTATTGTCCTGACAACGTATTGTAATAATGAAAAAAAGGGAATTAGTATAGCTAAGATTTCAGGAATGATCAGTATTCTGTATCGATTTTTCTGGTAACCATATTCATAAGATTAAAGTTACTAATTTTTCTCTAATTTTGCTTAGCTAGACTACGCTCCGCTGAAAGACGAAAAGGAGACAGGAGGCAAATTTTGAATTTCAGTAGGTATAACATAATAACAAAGGAGACGAATATGTCTAAACTAAGTAAAAATGTGGCAATTTTTTCAACAATTGCACTAATTACGATCGGGACAGCGAAATTCGCAATGGCCGATGATGTTGATTTTCAACGTTTAGAAACCGCATTAAATAGCAGTAAAATTACGCTTGTTGAAGCAATTGATATTGCAAGTAAAAAAGTAGATGGCAAAGTACTGGAAGCGAAGTTCCAACCACGTAAACGAGGAAATCCAAGCTATGATGTAGAAATTCTTACTAAGGAGAAACAAATTAGGGAAGTTAGGATTGATGCCGTAACCTCAGAAGTTATTAGGAATGAAGTAGAGGAGATGTATGCTCCACATAGACATAGAAAACATAATCACTAAAGATTGTCGTCACTAGTCACTTTCTTAAATTATAACAATTAAATTTTAGTTACCCCGCAGTTTACAGTAGTCGTTTCGGCTACTGTTTTTTTATCTCTCTTTCTGATTGACCCATTTCTTTGCTGATTTATTTCCGTCATTATCTAAAACCTTTGTTGTGATTAAATGAGTAAGGAAGAGCAATGAATTTACGTAATACGATTAGCAGTAGCCCGATGAGTGCCTATCAATGGGGTGTCGTGGTAATTGCGGCAATTATGAATTTATTAGATGGATTTGATGTTTTGGCATTGGCGTTTACCGCAACGGCGATTCGCCAAGAATTTGGCTTAAATGGTATACAGTTGGGAACTTTGTTAAGTGCTGGATTGTTTGGTATGACAGCAGGTTCACTCTTTTTAGCGCCTATGGCAGATAAAATTGGTCGTCGTCCATTGTTGATGATTGCTGTGTTATTGTCTGCTGTGGGAATGTTTGGTTCTGCTTATTTCTGGCAGTCAATTTTGGTTAGGTGTTTGGCGAGTGATTACTGGCTTAGGCGTGGGTGGTATTTTAGTTGGAACCAATGTACTAACCAGTGAATATTCTTCACGTCGTTGGCGTAGTTTAGCAATCAGTATCTATGCAGCAGGATTTGGGGTTGGTGCAGTATTAGGAGGAATGTTTGCCGTCATGTTACAAACAGAGTATGGTTGGCGTTCTGTCTTGTTAGCTGGAGCGGTATTAACCACAATTTGCTTGGTAGTAATTGTTGTTTGGTTGCCTGAATCAATAGATTTCTTGTTAGTTAAACAACCGAAAAATGCACAAGCGAAATTGAATCGTATTACCGCTAAAATAGGGTTAGGTAATCAATGGACATTACCAGAAAAGCCAGTACCTACTGCTGTAACACGCTTACCTTTTTCTCGCTTATTAGATCAAACTTATCGCCGTTCTAGTATTCTGTTATGGCTTGCGTTCTTCTCAATTATGTTTAGTTTTTACTTTATTAGTTCATGGACGCCAGCATTATTAAAAGAAGCAGGAATGACAGTAGAGCAGAGTGTTAGTATCGGTATGATGATCTCATTAGGTGGGACAGTTGGTGCTTTATTATATGGTTTATTAGCCACTTATTGGCGAGCAAAATCAGTGTTACTCTTTTTTACCGTTGTCGCCGCTGGCGTAGTAGTACTATTTATTTTATCGAGTACGGTGTTATGGTTGGAGATGGTGTTAGGAATTTTAGTCGGTGCATTAATTAACGGATGTATTAGTGGACTTTATACCTTAAATCCTAGTGTATATGCGGCAGATATTCGTAGTACTGGCGTGGGTACAGCCATTGGGGTAGGACGAATCGGGGCAATTCTTGCACCGACAATCGCAGGTCTATTATTAGATCAAGGCTGGGATAAACAGGATCTTTATATTGGTGTTGCAATAGTATTGTTAATTTCGACAGTAGCTTTAACTTATTTGAAAAGTCATCAAGAAACTTAATACATATATTAGATGTGTTGTGTCCTATATGCAGGACTTTTGTAGCTTAGCAATAATATTGCTAAGCTACTTTAGTTTAAATATTATTGTAAAATATGTGGTAACACACCGATTTGCTTACCTAAAGAATCAATCTTATTTTGGTAAAATTGGTTACCATTACGTTGATCTAAAGTTAATGCAAGCTCTTTTGCAGTATCATAATTTTGGGTATCGTGGTAGGAAAGTGCCATTAAGACTTTTAAGATATGGACGCTTTCTCCTATTTGGAAAATAGATTCATGGTATTTTTCAATAAGGTTAGCTGCAATTTCAGTTTCACCTAATTGATAAGCAATAATCATTAAATCAGGTAATTCTCTTAGCATTTTTTCTTGCTCAATTAATTTAACAGCTTTTGGTAATAGTTTCTTTGCTTTATCAAATTGATGTGTTTCTAATAAGCTATATAGGATTGCAGCATAAGTAATGTGAGGTACTTCAGCACAAGCTAATTTCCCAGATAGAATATCTTCGGATAAGTCTAATACTTTGGCATAGTCACCAATAAAATAATAATAATTTACTTTATCTGCTGCGACACAAGCAGGACAGTCATTCATATCATCGGCAGGTTCATTTTGCCATAATTTAAAGTATTCTTGTGCTTTGTCCCGATCACCTCTAGCCATATATTGTAGCATTTTGGATGTGTAAACAGGAGCCATAGAAAATTCAAAATATTGATAATAATCTTTCATTAATTCCAACATATAGTCTATTTCTTCCATAGTAGCATTAGCATCTTCTGGTATATGTGGAATAATCCATTTGAATTTCCATATCAGCTCCATCAAATTCTCAAAATATTTGTCAGATTCACTTTCAGGAGCTGTTTCTGGCAGATTACTTAATTTTTCCTGAGTGTATTGCAACAAAAAACGAAAGCAATGCGCCCGAAAACGAATATGGAATTCTGTTTGAACTTCATCTAATACATAATTAGCAATATCAGCAGCTAAATTTAGATTATCCTGTTCAATGGCAGCATTATATTGCTCAGTTAATACCTGTTCTTTTTCGATGTGTGTTAAAGGAGCAATCATCTCTTTTATGTAGGACATATTCATCATAATTTACCTTTTTGTTATTGGGGGATGTCAATAATTGGCACCATATTTTGAAATTTATCTAATCCTATTATCTAAACCTAGCTACCTGAAAATGGCATCAGTTGTTGGATGTAAGGCATCCGATACAACAAGTATAGTAAAGTTATTCTTTAATTAACTGTTCATTTGCCCATAACTCAGCAAAGCTTTCACGGCGTTTAATGAGATGGGCTTTATTACCATCGACTAATACTTCGGCTGCTTTTGGATGTGAGTTATAGTTAGATGCCATACTTGCACCATAAGCACCAGCAGAACGTTGCGCGATAAAATCGCCTTCAGCAATTGCAAGCTGACGTCCTTTACCTAAGAAATCCGAAGTTTCACAAATTGGACCAACGACATCGTATGTTTTGCTTTCGCGGGCTAGGGTACGATCAACTTCAATAATTTCCATATATGCTTGGTAGAGCGCTGGGCGAATCATATCGTTCATCCCGGCATCAACAATCGCGAAATTAAAATCTTCATTGGATTTTAAATATTCTACTTTGGTTACCAAAATACCGGCATTAGCACTAATCGCACGTCCTGGCTCAAGGATAATTTCGAGATTAGGATAATCAACAAATTTAGCAAGTAATGCACTTGCATATTCTGTTGGATGTGGAGGTGTTTCATCACTATAACGTACGCCTAAACCGCCGCCTAAATCTAAATGATGTAATTCAATCCCATCTTCACGTAACTGTTCTAATAAAACTAATAAGCGATCAGCTGAATCCAAAAATGGCTGCAATTCAGTAAGTTGTGAACCAATATGACAATCCATACCAACAATTTGAATATGAGGTAATTCTTTTGCCAGACGATAAACTTCACGAGCACGTTTAACGCTCACCCCAAATTTATTTTTCTTTAAACCTGTAGAGATATAAGGGTGAGTTTTCGCATCAACATCTGGATTAACTCGCAAAGAAATTGGTGCTTGCTTCTTCATCTCTGCTGCAACTTGGTTGATACGCAGTAATTCTGCTTCTGATTCAACATTAAAGCAGCGAATTCCAACTTCTAAAGCACGCGCGATCTCAGTGGGTGATTTAGCAACACCTGAAAAAACGACTTTATTCGGATCGCCACCAGCAGCTAAGACACGTTCTAATTCGCCTTGTGAAACAATATCAAAACCAGAACCCCGTTTTGCTAACAGATTAAGTAAAGCAATATTGGGATTAGATTTGACGGCAAAGCAAATTAAATGAGGATGACCAGTGAGTGCTGAATCAAAGGCGTGCCAATGACGTTCTAACGTCGCACGAGAGTAAATATATAACGGAGTACCAAATTGTTGTGCTAGCTGACTTACTGGCAATTCTTCTGCCATCAGTTGATTATTTTTATAATTAAAATAGTCCATAACTACGTCTTAAACCTCGATATTATTGGGAATCTGTTTTTTGTTGGACAGGTTGTTCTTGAACGAGATGATACAAAGGGCCTTTTACGCCACAAGCGGTTAAACTTAAACAAAAGCCACTTAGAACCATGGCAATTAATAATTTTTTCATAACTTAACTCCTCATTTGATAGGTGTTCTTTTTACCATTAATTTGTGGTTTGTGCTATCTCTAAGAGGGGAAAATCTCTATAATGACCCAGCTATTTTTTTGAGGAGTATGTTATGAATAACGCAGAATATCATCAAGCTGTAGAACAGACTTGGCAACAAGTAGAAGAACAGTTAGAAGAACAAGATTGCGATGTTGATTGCGACACTCAAGGATCGGTATTTACGATTACTTTTGCTGATCGCAGCCAGATTGTGATTAACAAACAAGAACCGCTGCAAGAACTCTGGTTGGCAAGTAAGTTAGGCGGTTATCATTTCACTTATCAGCAAGGACAATGGTTAAATGCAGAAGGAAAAAATTTCTGGGACTATTTAACAGCAGCTTGTCTTGCTCATGGTGAACAAGTTGATTTTACTTAATAAAAAGGAATAACGATGCGCTTCACTCATTATTTTTTAGCATTTTCTACTTTAATTACATTACCAACTGCCATGGCGAGTGTGTTGCCATATGAGAGTCGTACAGCATTATTATTGCAAGCGGCGCCGGAAAATTTTGTTGGTTTAAGACCATACGAACAGAACTACTTAATGGAAACTTATTCTAATCGAAACTTTAATTACCCTGAAAATATGAAACATGATGAAGTGAAGTTTCAAATCAGTGTTGCGTTACCATTGTGGAAAGGGATTTTAGGTAAGAATTCGGTACTTGCGGGGTCTTATACACAGCGATCATGGTTCCAATTAAGTAATCATGAACAATCTTCACCATTTAGAGAAAGTAACTACCAACCACAATTATTCCTTGCTTGGGCGACCAATTATGATTTATGGTGGGGGTGGAAGTTAGCGGATATAGAAACGGGATTTGTGCATCTCTCTAATGGACGTAGTGATCAACAAGCTAAATCACGCAGTTGGAATCGTCTATATTTACGAGCGAGCTTTACTAAAGATGATTGGTTAGTGGAATTAAAACCATATTGGCGGATCCCAGAAAAAGCAGCTAGTGATGATAATCCTGATATTGTGGATTATTATGGTTATGGTGATTTAAGCGTAGGTTATCGTTTTGGTGATCATATCGTGAAAACAACTGCGCGCTATAATACTGCTTCAAATAAAGGTGGAATGGAGCTTTCTTGGAGTTATCCAATCGCCAAATATGTACGTTTATATGCACAATATTATCATGGTTATGGTGAATCCTTGATTGATTATAATCGTTCCATTGATCGTATTGGACTAGGTATTAGTTTAAATAATGTCTTCTAATCCGCTAGAGCAGGTGGCATTATCAGTTACGGATTCACCTGCTTTTGCACAAGCTAAAACCATCTTACAAGAGGTGTTTGGCTATCAACAATTCCGCCAAGGACAACAACAAATTATTGAAGCCACGCTACAAGGACAAAGTAGTTTTATTTTAATGGCAACAGGGGGTGGTAAATCGCTCTGTTACCAAATTCCTGCACTCTGTTTCACTGGGCTGACTTTAGTAATTTCTCCCTTGATCGCTTTAATGCAAGATCAAGTGGATCAGTTAGTTGCTAATGGTGTGGCTGCTGCTTACCTAAATTCTAGCCAAACGTTAGAACAGCAACGAGCCACAGAACAACAAGCGCTCTCTGGACAACTAAAATTACTCTATATTTCACCAGAGAAAGTGATGACCAGTGCATTTTTCTATTTTATTCAGCAGTGCCAAGTGAGTTTAATAGCGATTGATGAAGCTCACTGTATTTCGCAATGGGGGCATGATTTTCGTCCAGAATATGCAAGGTTAAGCAATCTTACCCGAGTTTTTCCTAATGTACCGATTATGGCTTTAACCGCAACAGCGGATCGTGTGACACGGCAGGATATTTTATCGCTTCTCAATTTACAGCAACCATTTATCTATATTGGTAGTTTTGATCGTCCAAATATTCGTTATACGGTGGTGGAAAAGTTTAAACCGCAGGAACAATTACTCCAGTTTGTTTTAGCACAAAAAGGAAAAAGCGGGATTGTGTATGCTAATAGCCGTAATAAAGTCGAACGTTTAGCAGAACTATTACAACGGCGAGGTATTGCTGCAAAAGCCTATCATGCAGGCTTTAGTAATGAAGTACGTGAACGAGTTCAGCACGATTTTCAACGTGATAATATCCAAGTGATTGTTGCGACTATTGCGTTTGGTATGGGAATTAATAAACCCAATATTCGCTTTGTATTGCATTATGATTTACCTCGCAGCATAGAATCTTATTATCAAGAAACAGGACGTGCAGGGCGAGATGACCTACCCGCAGAGGCGGTATTGTTCTATGATCATCAGGATTATATTTGGTTAAATAAATTATTACAGGAAAAACCTGATTCTTCACAAAAAATGATTGAGCAACACAAATTACAAGCGATGGGCGAATTTGCAGAAGCTCAAACTTGCCGCCGTTTAGTGTTATTAAATTATTTTGCGGAACATCGCCATCAACCTTGTCAAAATTGTGATATTTGTTTAAATCCACCACAGAAATATGATGGTTTAATTGATGCACAGAAAATTTTATCTACCGTATATCGTACTGGGCAACGCTTTGGTAGTTATTATGTGATCGCGGTATTACGTGGGGTAAATAACCAAAAGATCCAAGAATTACAACATGATAAGTTATCCGTTTATGGTATTGGTAAAGATAAATCACAAGAATATTGGCACAGTGTGATTCGTCAGTTAGTTCATCTTGGTTTTTTAACACAAAATATTACTAATTTTTCAGCATTACAATTAACCGAAGCAGCAAGACCTATTTTGCGTAGTGAAATTCCATTATCGTTGGCATTACCACGTCAAAATCTGTCGATGATTAATCATGCCCACCAACTACAAGCCCGCCAAGGTGATCGACAATTATTTAATCAATTACGTCAATTACGTAAGCAGCTCGCCGACCGGGATAATATTCCACCGTACGCAGTGTTTAATGATGCCACTCTAGAAGAAATGACCCGTGAAATGCCAACATCGTTATCAGAAATGTTACAGATTAATGGGGTAGGTTTTAAAAAACTAGAACGTTATGCTCAACCTTTTTTACAGGTGATTGTAGGGTATCAGAGGAAATAAATTAAGCACCTAATAATAGGTGCTTAATTGCTAACTTATGATGTAATTTTGTCTTTCTGTTTAAGATTGATAAATAACATAATCAATAAAATCACAATACCGACAATATCAGAAATAAATTCAGGTGAAATTAATAAGACTGAACCAATTGCAAGAATAATGCGGAATACCATATTGATATTATGTTTGAAATAGCCCTCTACTGCGGCAGATAGACCAATAACCCCTAAGATCGATGTCACACAAACAGAAATAATTTCACTGATTGCCGGCAATGGGAATGAATTTGCTGTAATCGCTGAATTGTGAATATCAATCATCAACATACTTGGATTATAGACAAAGATAAATGGAATGATGAAGCCTGCTAGGGCTAAGCGTAATGATTGCCAACCTGTTTTCATCGGATTACCGCCTGCGATTCCAGCACCAGCGAAAGAGGCTAAAGCCACTGGTGGAGTAATGTTAGCGAAGATACCAAAATAGAAGACAAACATATGGCTTACTAAAAGTGGAATATTGAAATCCGCTAAAGCAGGCGCTGCCATAGTTGCTGTGATGATATATGCTGGAATGGATGGTAAGCCCATACCTAGCACAATGGAAGCAAGCATGGTTAAGATTAAGGTAAGAAGTAATGAACCTGCACCAAAAGTCACGATATAAGAAGTCATTACGGTACCAAAACTGGTGAGGTTAACGACACCGATAATAATACCTACTACCGCACAAGCCGCCATAACAGAAAGGGACTGTTTAGCGCCATCTTCAAGTGCCTCAATAATCTCTTTTACACCCATCCGAGTTTCCTTGCGGAACCAGCTCACAATAATCGTGATTAAAATAGTGTAAGCGGCCGCATAACCAACAGGAACAGATTCCATTAAGAATACAACGAGAGCCACAATCGGAATGAACATATGACCACGTTCTTTCATCACTAATTTAAGTTGTGGTAATTGATCTTTAGAGAGTCCTTTAAGGTTGCGTTTTCCAGCTCGGAAATGGACTTGCGCAATGACGCTAATGTAGTAGAGAAGAGCAGGTAACAGTGCTGCTAAGGCGATTGTACTGTATTTAACACCTGTTGTTTCAGCCATAATAAACGCACTGGCCCCCATAATTGGTGGTAATATTTGGCCACCAACAGAGGCGCTTGCTTCAACTGCACCAGCAAAGTTCGGGTGATACCCAATTTTTTTCATTAATGGAATAGTAAATGCACCAGTACTTACTACATTGGCAACTGCCGCGCCATTAATACTTCCCATAAAACCACTGGAGATAACAGCCACTTTCGCTGGCCCACCTTGGCGACTACCTGCGAGTGCAAGTGCGAGATCGTTAAATAATTTTCCCATTCCTGATTTGGCTAAGAATGCACCAAATAAGATAAATAAGAAAATAAAACTGACTGAAGCGCCAATGGCAGAAGAGTATAGTCCTTCAGTTTTTAAATAAAGTTGTCCAAAGATATCCCCAATATCGTAATAACGAGTTAATAAACGGTCGGGCATAAAATCCATGGAACTAACAAATGGATAGATTAAGAAGATTAATGCAAAAATAATTAAGATATACCCAGTTATTCTGCGTGCAGCTTCAATCACAATTAACGTTGTAAGAATTGCGAAGATAATATCGGCTTGATTAGGAATTCCACCACGTGTTGTCATAAGTGCTTCATATTCGTAACAGAGATAGCCTGCGGTAACGAGTGCAACAATTCCTAGGATCCAGTCAAACCACATAATCCCACTTTTACTGTATTTCTTACTTACTGGATAAATTAAGAAAATAAGTAATGCACCGATACCAACGTGGAGCGCACGTTGTAATAATGTTGGCATCGGATAAAAAGTGATGTAGAGATGAAAAAGGGAGTAGATAACCGCAACAAATGAGATGGCGTAATTTTGCCATTTAGATTGTACAGATTTGACTACCGATTCTTTGTCGTATTTTTCGAGAATATCTTGATAATTCTTCTCTTGGTTAGTGTGTTCGAGGTTTGACATTGCATTTCACTCCTAATAAAAAAGATAGAATATTTTGTTTTATTGGAATAATTTTTATCTCGTTATAATCAGGGACGAGTTGATAAACAGGAAGAATAAAGTCGTCAGAAAATAGAACTCCTTGCATATTGGATGAAACAATCCAATTAATTTCTGGCAAAGTAATGTGTTTTTCAAAACCAACAAAACCCTCCGGTGCAGCAATGTTATTACCATCCGCTGGTGAACCAGCACCAAAGGTTTGCTGAAATACTTTGTCTAAAATCAAGACATTACCTTGTAAAGTGTAATGTTCTTGCCATAATTGTTTTTCGACAGAGTGTTTCCACTGTAGTGTAAAGTTGTTAATCGGTAAACGACACGATTTATCATTAAATTTTAGATAAATCGTGTCGAGAGGGTAAGCTAAGATCGCTACTGCAACAATAAGCAGAAATACAGCGATCTTAAAACTTGTTTTCATCGTTATTTTTTACTCATTTCGTCATAATAACGTTTTGCACCCGGATGTAATGGGGCAATTGAGCCTTTTTGTGCTTCTTCTAAAGTAATATCTTTTGCTGCTTGGTGAGAAGCTTTCAATTTATCTAATCCTTCAAAGAAAGTTTTTGTAAGCAGATAGACATCATCATCACTTAAATCTGAACGAACCACGAGGGCGTTACGGATAGCAATAGTTTGAATATCTTCAGGATTGTTGTAAGTGCCTGCTGGAATAACCATTGAAGTGAAGTAAGGATATTCTTGCATAATTTTTTCAGCACCCTCTTTAGGAATACTTACAAGTTGCAAATCAAAACCTTGTTGTAATTCCATTAATGAAGAATTTGGTAAGCCACTGGTTAAGAATGCTGCATCAATACGTCCTGCTTTTAATGCGTCTACGGCTTCTGCATAACCTAAGTAATCAACAGTAATATCGTTATAAGTAATACCAAAACCCTCGAGTAATTTACGTGCGTTGACTTCTACACCAGAGTTTTGTGCGCCAGTTGCAACACGGTGTCCTTTTAAGTCGGCAATGGTTTTAATTCCTGTTTTTTTAGAAGTAATAATTTGTACGAAGTTTGGATAAAGCCCTGCTAACTCACTGACAGTATTGATTTTTTTATTTTCAAAGCTACCTAAACCGTTTACAGCATCACTTAATGCATCACGCATTACAAATGCCATTTCGACCTTCTTACTATTAAGCAGGTTAATATTTTCTACTGAAGCTCCGGTGGTTTGGGTTTTAGAATTGGCTTTTAATTCGGTGGAATACACCTCAGCTAAAGTTGTACCAATGATGTTGTAAGGACCTGATGCACCACCAGTTGCAATAGTGACGAATTTGGAAGCAAGTTTTGGTGCACTGTTAGCAGCTGGTGCTGGTGCAGCTTGTTCAGAAGTATTAGCAGCAGTGTTTGCTGCAGGTTTTTCTTTTTCATCATTACAGCCAACAAGAACGACAGATGAAACTAAAAGTGATGAAAGTAAGAGAGTTTTAAAGTTTGCCATATGAGCCATCCCGATGTTGTGTTATTGGAAGTAAATAAAATTGTAAAATAGATGTTAATGCATAAATATGCAAGTAGGTGTGATTTGAATTGTGTGGTGGATCACAATTTAGATAAGAAGGAAATAATTTATTGGATTAAAGTTTCTTAATTGATTGTCGCCAAATTAACTGTGGTTCAAGCATTAATGTTTTATATTCTTGTTGCGGCGATTTAATGCGTTGTAACAACGTTTCAACAGCGAGTTCCCCTAATTCTGCTTTAGGTTGATGGATAGTAGTGAGTGGTGGTGTTAAGTATTGTGACAGCATAATATTGTCATAACCAATAACAGACAGATCCTCTGGAATACGTAATCCATGTTGCCAAGCAACCTGGTAAACACCTACTGCAATTGTATCACTGCACGCAAAAATGGCGGTTGGACGATCAGTACATTGTAATAATTTCTTCATACCTTCTACGCCACCTTCAAAGTCAAAATGACTTTCAATAATCCACTCAGGGTGGACAGTTAAATTAGCATCTTGCAACGCTTTTTTATAACCAATGAGGCGGTTATGGGCTAAGGATTTGTCTAATTTACCGGTAATAATTGCAATTTTTTGATGTCTCTGTTCGATTAAAGTTTTTGTGGCAAGGTACGCCCCAGACTCTGAATTTTCATAGATTCGATCCGCATTTAAAGCTGTTGGCCACCAGTCCATAATCACCATAGGAAGTTGAACATTTAGCTGTTTAACAATGGAGTGGCGAGAGTCAGAATACATTAATAATAGACCATCAACCTGTTTTTGAATTAAGGTTTGGATATTTTGTAATAAACGAGCTTCATCGCCATCAGTACTGGAAATAATTAAATTATATTGATGTTGATTACAGTAATGTTCCACACCACTTACCACTTCCGCAAAGAAAGGGTTACTGGTGGCAGTAACTAACATTCCTAATGTTTTGGTTTCTTTAACTTTTAAACTACGGGCTACGGCAGAAGGGGTGTAATTTAGTTCATGGACAACTTTCATAATTTTTTCACGCATTTCATCACTAACATAACGACTGTTATTAATCACATGAGAAACGGTAGATGTTGAAACTTTTGCAATCCTTGCAATATCTTTCATGGTTGCCATAAATTACCCCTTACTATACTGCTTATAGGTTAATTTTATTGAGCTGCTTGTAAAAAATCGAGTGTTTCTTCTCTTGTAGGAATGGAAGATTGTGCCCCGAAACGGGTAACACTAATCGCAGCAGCGGCATGTGCAAATTGAATTGCTTCCTCAAGTGATTTTTGTTCGAGTAGTGCTGTCATCAATGCACCATTAAAGGTATCGCCGGCGGCAGTAGTATCTTTAGCTTGGACACGGAAACCAGGAATGATTTTTTGTAATTGGTTATGACTAATGAAGACACCTTTGGCACCTAAGGTAATTAATACAATCGCTACGCCTTTTTGATGGAAAACCGCTGCAGCTTGTGCTGCACTTTGTTCATCAACTACCTTAACCCCAGTTAAGACTTCAGCTTCTGTTTCATTGGGAGTAATCATAGTGAGAAGAGAAAGTAATTCATCAGGCAATGGTTTTGCGGGTGCTGGATTTAAAATCGTATGTTTTCCTGCCTGTTTGGCAATTTGAGTTGCGTGAATAATAGCCTCTAAAGGTGTTTCTAATTGCATTAATAGTGCATCAGAATTAATAATTTGCTGTTTAAATTTATCAACAATTTCAGGAGTAAGATGTGCATTAGCGCCCGCAGAAATCACGATACTGTTTTCGCCATTGCTCGCAACTTGAATCATTGCAATACCTGTGGTTTGTTGTGGAATAGTCGTGATGGTTTCTACATTGATACCTTGTTGTTGAAAGGAGTTTTTCATTTGCTGACCGATATCGTCACTACCAATGCAGGCAATAAAATTCACATTTGCGCCTAAGCGAGCTGCGGCTACTGCTTGATTTGCACCTTTACCACCAAAAACAATATGGTAATTTTCTCCCGCAAGGGTTTCACCAGGTTGTGGAAAATGTGGAACTTGAATCACGTGATCTGCATTGATACTACCAAGTACGGTAAGCGTTGTCTTAACAGCCATAAAACACTCCTTAGATTTGAATTAATACGGTAAATAGCTTGGCTAAATAGCTTGGCTAAATAGAGTCGTTTGATTGCAAAATAATACTGTGTTACATCGTCAGGTATATTATTTATCCTGTCTTATGTTTATTGTCTTATCTTGTTTTGTTTTGAACGTAAACGACTATAAGCGGGTGAAAAATCATTTTTCACCCACTATTTTTAATTATTATTCTTTAGTAACTACTTTTAACGGAACTGGGATTTTTGCTTCAACTGCTTGACCTTTGATTACTTTATCCGCAGTTTGTACACCTAATGCACCAATTAATTCTGGTTGTTGAGCAATAGTTGCAGCAAGTTTGCCGCTTTTCACTGCTTTAACACCATCATCAGTACCATCAAAACCAACAATCATCACAGATTTATTAGCCGCTTGAACAGCACGAAGTGCACCTAAAGCCATTTCATCGTTTTGTGCAAATACAGCTTGTACACTTGGTTGTGCAGTTAATAGATTCTCCATTACATTCAAACCTTTTGTACGATCAAAATCAGCTGGTTGGCTAGCTAAAACATTAAAGTGATGTGCAGCAACAGATTGTTTAAAACCTTCACCACGTTCACGTGCTGCGGAAGTTCCTGCAATACCTTCTAATTGAATGACTTTAGCATTATCACCTAATTTTTGTGCAATAAAGTCACCAGCCATTTTACCGCCAGCTACGTTATCGGAAGCAATATGACTAACTACATCGCCTTGAGCTGCACCACGGTCTAATGTGATGACTGGAATTTTTTTCTTATTCGCTACACGAACAGCGTTAGCAACCGCAGTAGAGTCAGTTGGGTTAATTAATAATACTTTTGCTCCACGAACAGTAATGTCTTCAACATTAGCAAGTTCTTTAGAAGGATCGTTTTGTGAATCTAGTACCACTAAGTTATAGCCCAATTTATTCGCTTCTTTTTCAGCCCCTTCTTTTAAGGATACAAAGAAAGGATTATCAAGCGTTGATACAGCAAGGGCAATAGTATCTTTTGCTAAAGCAACATTGCTCGCAAGTGATCCTAAAACGAATGCAGAAGCGATAAGGGTAAGTTTTTTCATAAGGTTTCTCCTTTAATTAGGGTTGACTAAATAAGTTAGGCTGATTTACGACTGCAAAAATGATCAGTAAGTACTGCTAGTAAGATCACGATAGATTTAGCAATCATTTGATAGTAAGAAGAAATATCGAGCAGATTGAGTGCATTGTTAAGGAAACCGATAATCAATGCCCCAATTAATGTGCCAGCAATACGTCCTTTACCACCCATTAAACTTGTACCACCAACAACCACAGCAGCAATTGCATCTAATTCATAAGATACACCAGCGGTTGGTTGAGCAGAGGATAAGCGAGAAGTAACAATCAAACCGGCGACAGTTGCCAAGAATCCACTTACGGCATACACAAAGATTTTTACTTTATCGACATTAATCCCAGATAAACGTGTTGCTGATTCATTGCCACCAAGTGCATAAATATAGCGACCGATTGGGGTATGTTTGAGTAAGTACCAAGCCACGAAAAAGATGATTGCCATTAACCAAATTGGGAATGGAATGCCGAATAAGTAACCTGTTCCGAGGAATGTAAAATAATCTGCTGTATCGGAAAAACCAATACTAATTGGACGACCATCTGTGTAAACCATAGTAACACCACGTAATAGCGTCATTGTAACTAAAGTCGCAATAAAGGCTTGTACTTTGCCTTTAGCAATAATGACACCACTGATCCCACCAAGTAAGGTACCGAAGAGAAGGACTAATGGAATGACAACAAAAAAGGATAACTCTAAATTGACTAAAGAGGCTGCCACTGCACCAGTTAGCGCTAAAATTGAACCAACAGAAAGGTCAATTCCGGCAGTTAGAATAACAAAAGTCATCCCAACCGCAATAATGGCGTTTACAGAAGTTTGACGTAAGATATTGAGTAAATTATCGATAGTAAAAAAGTTAGGACTAATAAACGAAACGATAACAATCAAGACAAGTAACGCAATAATAGAACGTTGCTCAATCAAAAACTCTTTGAGGTTGAATTGTTTATTGGTCATGGTTTGGGTAGCCATAATACATCCTTAATTGATTAATGAATTTGTGTAATTGCAGCGGTGAGGAGTTTTTCTTGAGTGACTTCATCACGTAAAAACTCAGCACTGATTTCACCGTTATTCATAACTAAAACTCGGTCACTCATTCCGATAATTTCTGGCATATCGGAAGAAACAATGATGATACTCATCCCTTCTTCTTTAAATTTATTGATTAATTGGTAGATTTCTTTCTTTGCTCCTACATCAATACCACGTGTTGGTTCATCAAGAATCAATACATCAGGGCGAGTCATTAGCCCTTTGGCGATAGCCACTTTTTGTTGATTCCCACCAGAGAGCAAACCAATAGTTTGATTCATTGAAGGCGTTTTGATATTAAAGAGATCGATGAAGTCATTTACCGTCATCTTTTCTTTTTTATGATTAATAGAATAGTGTTCAGTTAACTGTTTTAAGGCAGTTAAAGTCATATTTTCTTTGATCGTCATTCCTAAGACTAAGCCATCGCCTTTTCGATCTTCTGAAATATAGACGATACCGTTATTTAGACCATCTTGTGGTGAACGGATGGAAAGTAATTTTTGGTGTAAATAAATATCTCCTTGAGTTTTATGTAACGCACCGTAGATTAATTTCATTAATTCAGTTCTACCTGCACCCATTAAACCAGAAATTCCCAAAATTTCTCCTTTATTGAGATGGAATGAAGCATTGTGTACACCATGCCCACTAAGATTTTTTACTTCTAAAACGGTTTCGCCAATTGGAGAATGAATGTGCGGATATTGTTCGGATAACTTGCGTCCTACCATTAATTCAATAAGCTGTTCCTCGTTAATGGTATTAAGTTCACATTCAGCAATTAGTTCACCATCACGAAGAATAGTCACATCATCACAAATAGTAAAAATATCTTGCATACGGTGGGAAATAAAGACAATGCCACAACCTTGCGCTTTTAATTCCCTGATAACATTGAACAAGGCTTCTGTTTCAGTATCAGTTAAAGCATCTGTTGGTTCATCCATAATGATCACTTTTGCATCAAAGCTTAACGCTTTGGCAATTTCGATCATTTGTAATTCACCTAAAGAGAGTTGATCTACTGGGGTAGCAGGGCTGTGTTTAATTTTTAAACGACGTAATAACTTTTCTGACTCTGCGGTCATTTTCTGCCAATCAATTCCACCAAAACGATGGGTAAACTCACGACCTAGGAAAATATTTTCGGCAATAGTGAGGTTAGGAATAATATTCAATTCTTGGTGGATAATACTAATTCCTGCGAGCTGTGAAGCTTTCGGGTTCTTAAATGTTACTTCTTGACCAAGATAGTGAATAGTCCCTTCATCTTTGCTATAGATACCAGTAAGAATTTTCATTAATGTCGATTTACCTGCGCCATTTTCGCCCATTAACGCCATAACTCTGCCCGGATAAACAGAAAGCCCCGCTTTATATAAAGCTCGTACGCCAGGGAAGGATTTGCAGATATTGTCTAATTTAAGAATTGGCTGCATGATTCTCTCCATTTAAAAAGGAACACCACAAGAGATGATGATATTGGCGTAAGGAGTACATTCCCCAGAGCGTACAAAACCTTTACTCGCTTGGCTTAATTGTTTGAATTCTGTATGGGAAACATAATCTATTTCAATTTGATTATTTTGTTGTTTACTTAACTGTTCTAAACGTTGTAATAACGCATTATGGATAAGAGGATTTTTCTGTTTAATTTCTTCAGCAAGAATTACTTTTTCAACAAAACATTCACTAATTACCGCATCAAAACTGGCTAAAAAACTAGGAATCCCCGGTGTTAATGCTAAATCAACACAATCAGCTTGTTTTGGAATGGGTAATCCTGCATCACAAATTGTAAGTAAATCTGTATGCCCTAAAGTTGCAATGACGTGAGAGAGGTGTGCATTTAAAATACCTACTTTTTTCATTTTTTACTCCTATTTTTAGTCATCGAAACGTTTCGATAGAGATGATAGAGAAGTTTTGTATGACTGAAAATAAGCAATGTTTAAATTTGTGAAGCCGATCAAAAAATAAATTTTTAACAAAAGTAGGTTCTTTAGAAGGACAGAAAGTCGTGAATATTTGGCTAAAGTCACCAAATTTAATCAAGAAAAAAATGCAATTAGTCGCTTCAACAAACGCGATAGAAACGATATGCTAACAACGCATAATGTATAAAATAAATAAAGGAGCACCACAATGTCATACGTTTTTACCCCGCCACCAGTTGCTGCAATTCCAGTGATTGAGAGTGAAGATTTATTTGCAGTACGTCGAATTTATTGTGTTGGACGTAATTATGCAGCACATGCAAGAGAAATGGGACACGATCCAGATCGTGAACCGCCTTTTTTCTTCTGTAAACCGGCTGATGCGATTAGACCTGTCAAACCAGGCGAAACCTATGCTTTTCCTTACCCAACAATTACTCAGAATTTGCACTATGAGGGAGAATTAGTGGCGGTAATTGGTAAAGCTGGCAGCAATATTCCAGTAGAAACAGCATTAGAACATGTTTGGGGATATGCAGTTGGGTTAGATATGACACGTCGTGATTTACAAAATCAAATGAAAGAGATGGGGCGCCCTTGGGAAATTGGTAAAGCGTTTGATGGTTCTGCACCGATTGGACCAATCTACCCTGTAAGTAAAGTAGGACATATTACTTCTGGTGTAATTTGGCTCACGGTTAATAATGTGGAAAAACAACATAGTGATATTAGTGATTTGATTTGGTCGGTTGCAGAAACAATAGCCCATTTATCAACATTATTTGCATTAGAAGCGGGGGATCTTATTTTTACAGGAACACCTGAAGGTGTAAGTAAAGTTGGGCCGGGCGATAAAATTCGATTAGGTATTGATAAGCTGGGCGAATTAGCAATAGAAATTGTTTAAGTAACCTGATTTTAGATCATGTGATATGAATGGGTAGCTGTGTGGTTTAGACGACACAGCTATTTTTTTATTGATAAAATGTAACTAATTTGTAATATTTGTGTGTTAAGTATGTGATTTTTCTGTTCTCGTACGATCATAATGTACCAATCTATTGAACAAAAGAGGAAACAACATGCGTAAAAAAGTGAGTTTGGTTGGTGTACCGACAGATGTGGGCGCTGGCCATCGCGGGTCGAGTATGGGGCCTGAAGCATTACGCGTTGCAGGAATTACCGAAATGCTAGAAGGAATGGGGCTAGATGTCTATGATATGGGGAATTTACATGGCCCAGCTAATCCTTGCATGGAAGCAATAGACGGGTATCGTCATTTCAAAGAGGTGATACAGTGGAATCAACTAACACATGATGCGATTTATGCAGAATTAACGCGTGGGCATATGCCTATCATGTTAGGTGGCGACCACTGTTTGGGAGCTGGATCAATCAGTGCAGTTGCTCGTTATTGCCGTGAACAAGATAAAGAATTACGTGTAATCTGGTTAGATGCACATACTGATTTTAATACGGCAGAGATTACACCATCGGGAAATATGCATGGTATGCCAGTCGCCTGTTTATTCGGGCATGGACCATTAGAGCTAGTGAATTTGTCAGGTCATGTTCCAACATTAGAAGCAAAGAATATCCGACAGATTGGAATTCGTAGTGTGGATGAACAGGAAAAACATTTTATTCACGAAGCAGGCATTCAAATTTTCGATATGCGACATATTGATGAAATTGGTATGCGACATGTGATGGAGAAAGCACTAGAGGGATTAAACGATAATGTGCACCTGCACGTTAGTTTTGATGTTGATTTTCTTGATCCTGAAATTGCACCTGGAGTAGGAACAACTGTACGAGGCGGGGTTAATTATCGAGAAGCGCAGTTATGTATGGAGATGATTGCAGATACCAAATTGATGGGATCGCTCGATATTGTTGAGTTAAATCCAGCATTAGATGTGCGTAATTTAACTGGAAATATTGCAGTAGAATTAGTTCAAAGTTTATTTGGAAAAAATACGCTAATTCGTTGAGTCTAAAAATAAAACCGAGCGTTGCTCGGTTTTATCTATGAGTATTTAATTTAAAGGGTAATTTCCAATTTTTCATAAGCCCGATTTGCTTTTTCTCGAGCTTTTTCAGTATTTTCTGCGCTGGCTAATAAAACGCCTAAACGACGGTGGCCATTCACTTCACCTTTACCAAATAAGCGTAAGCCTGTATCTGGTTCAGCTAATACATTTTCTAAATTGCCAAAACTGACTTGTGTTGATTTCCCCTCTACGACAATCGCTTTAGAAGCACTTGGTGCTAGCAATTTAATTTGCGGGATTGGTAAGCCAAGAATAGCTCGCGCATGTAATGCAAATTCAGAAAGATCTTGAGAGATTAACGTTACCATACCTGTATCATGTGGGCGTGGAGAGACTTCATTAAAAATGACATCATCACCACATACAAACATTTCTACACCAAAAATACCATAGCCACCTAATGCGCCAGTAATTTTCTCTGCAATCTGTTGTGCTTTTTGTAAAGCAACTTCACTCATTGCTTGTGGTTGCCATGATTCTCGATAATCACCATCAATTTGAACATGACCAATCGGAGCAAGGAAAGACGTTCCACCACGATGACGAACAGTTAAGAGGGTGATTTCATAATCAAAGCGGACAAAGCCTTCAACGATAACGCGTCCGCCTCCAGCACGACCGCCTTCTTGTGCATATTTCCAAGCATGTTCTAAATCAGTTTCGGTTTTTAATACACTCTGACCATGTCCAGATGAGCTCATAATTGGTTTCACTACACAAGGTAGCCCAATTTCACTAACAGCTTGTTTAAAATCGGCAAAATTATCTACAAAGCGGAATGGTGAAGTTGGTAATGAAAGTTCTTCAGCAGCGAGGCAGCGAATACCCTCACGATTCATCGTGAGTTTCACGGCTTTTGCAGTCGGAATAACAGTAAAACCTTGTTGTTCTAAAGCGACTAAGGTATCTGTCGCAATGGCTTCAACTTCGGGTACGATATAATCAGGCTTTTCTTTTTCGATAAGAGATTTTAGTGCATCACCGTCCAACATAGAAATTGTGTAAGCACGATGAGCAACTTGTTGTGCAGGCGCATTGTCATAACGATCGACTGCAATTACTTCAACGCCTAAACGTTGTAATTCAATAACGACTTCTTTTCCTAATTCACCTGAGCCTAACATCATTACTTTGGTTGCTGTTGGTGTAAGTGGTGTACCCAATGTTGTCATAGATAAGTTTTCCTCTGTTGTGTGCAAATAAAAAAGCCAAGTATAAACTTGGCTTTCGAATTATTGGTTTAAGAAACTTTCATCAAGAAGCAGGTCTTGGTTATTGTTGATGCCAATGCCTTGCTCTAAAACTTTTTTCGCGGCAAGTTGTGCATCTGCTAATGAATGTTCGGTATAAGTACCACATTGATATTCATTTAATTCTGGAATTTGTTTTTCACTTTCCACTTTTAACACATCTTGCATTGCTTTTTCCCAAGCAACAACAACTTGTTGTTCAGTTGGTGAACCAATAAGGCTCATATAAAAGCCAGTACGGCATCCCATTGGGGAAATATCGATAATTTCAACATTATCACTGTTTAGGTGATCACGCATAAAGCCCGCAAATAGATGTTCAAGAGTATGAATACCTTTTGGAGAGATGTTGTCTTTATTTGGTTTGCAAAAACGTAAATCGAAAACAGTAATTTGGTCGCCTTTTGGTGTTTGCATAGTTTTAGCAACACGCACAGCTGGCGCTTGCATTTTTATATGGTCAACTTTAAAACTATCTAATAACGGCATAACAAAAATCCTTATTTTTTATAAATTTTAATGGAACTTTTTCAAAATCGCTTGGTCTTATAAGCTGCAACATAATGGTTGTTTAAATTAGTTCCTTAGGTTATTGCCGCTCAACAGAGCGGCTTTTTTTATTATAGCTAGACGAGGTCTAGCTATAAAAACCATACGCTATGCGTATGGAGTCAAAAAGCTTAAGCGATGAAAAGAAAAATCCTCACTATATAATGAATAAGGCCGACAACCAAAATTCAAAATATAGGAGGAAATATCAATGCCCACTAAGGCTAATGACGATTTAAGTCTATCACACACCCGTTGGAACTGTAAGTATCATATAGTCTTTATTCCCAAATATAGACGTAAGGCGATTTATGGCAAATTACGAATGGATATAGGAAGTATATTAAGGCAGTTATGTGATTACAAAAGTGTAGAAATAATAGAAGCCCATGCAATGAGGGATCATATTCATATGTTATTAAAAATCCCACCGAAATTAGCTGTATCAAGTTTTATGGGATATTTGAAGGGGAAATCATCGCTGATGATATTTGAAAGACATGCTAATTTAAAATATAAGTATGGAAACCGGAATTTTTGGGCAAAAGGATATTATGTGAGTACAGTAGGATTAAATACGAAAGTAGTAGAGGAATATATAAGGAATCAGGAAAAGGAAGATATGATATCAGATAATTTATCAAAGAAAGAATATATTGACCCCTTTAAGGGGTAATGGTAGCACTATTGTGCGGTTGTCAGTTTTCACATGCCCCTTGAGGGGCATGTGAAGCAATAGGCCCTTATAGGGTAGCCTAAAAACCGCACGTTTTACGTGCGGATTGTTATTTTAAAGTCTGATAGTAATACTTGTATAGTGCTTTCTTGCTTAAAAGTTAAAGCAACGCTTTTATGGCAAGATAGACTTTTATTTATCTGTCAGGTCTAACACGATTTTCCCTTGGGTATGACCGCTTTCAAGAGCGCGGTGTGCTTGTTGAATTTGTGAAATTGGGAACACTTGTGCAATTTGTAATTGCAAACGGTGATCTGCTAGATAGCTTAACATTGTTGCCAGATCATCACGATTTGGTACAGCTAACATTTTTTCAACTAATAAATGTTGTTCTGCGCCAGCTTGTTGTAGTAATGGCACATGAATCGTTGGAATACAAATTACACGCCCACCAGGTTTTACCATTTTAAGTGCGGCAACACCGCTATCACCACCCACAAGATCAATAAACAGATCTGCCTGTAAATCAGGATATTGTTCTGGATGATGATAATCAAAGCATTGCATTGCACCTAATTTTAATGCAGCTTGATTTTTAGCAGGAGAACAAATCACAGATATTTTTACCTGATGTTGAGCTAATAGTTGCAATAATAAATGACCAACACCACCTAATGGTGCAGAAACTAAAATATGTTGCCCAGCTTGTAAGTTAGCCTGTTTTACAATTTGATAAGCTGTAATTGCTGCGGTTGGCATTGCGCCTGCTTCAGTTAACGAAACGGATTCCGGTACTTTCGTTACTAAATCGGCATTCACAGCAACATAGCGAGCATAACAACCTCCTTCAAAGGTTAAAGCTGCAACACGATCACCAACTTGGAAACCACTATTTTTACCAGCTTTGGCAACAATACCAGCAACATCAAAACCTAATATAGCTGGAAATTGAGATTTGAATTTTTCTGCTCCCCAACCTAAGCCTTTACGTGTTTTGAAATCAACAGGGTTAATTCCAGCAAAATGATTTTCGATCAGAACTTGTTGTTCTGAAATGACGGGCATAGGTAATTCTGGTTGGAATACCAGTACATCAGCTTCACCAAATTCGCTAATAGTTGCACCATAATTGCGCATAAGCACCTCCTGTTTAATAAAATAATTGTTGTTTTACTTGTTCAGCAGTTTCTACACCGAGTAACTCACTCACAATAGTTAATGCAAAATCAAACGCAGCACCTGGACCTCGACCTGTGATAAATGGCGCATCAACTACTGCAGGGATATGGTGATAATGAACTTGATTGTCGGTAAAAATCTGACGCATCGTTGGATAACAAACCGCATTTTTATCAGTTAATAAGCCTAATTTTGCTAATGAGGTTGGTGCGGCACAAATTGCGGCAATACGTTTATTTTCTGCGATAAATTGTTGATATATTGAGTTTAATTTGCTGTATTTACTGTCAAGACTTTCATGTCCACCTGGTAAAAAGAGCATATCGTAATGGTTCAAATCTGTTTGTTGTAATAAGCGATCTGTAACCACTTTAACGTTATGGGCTGAAGTCACAATTTCTGTATTATCTAGAGAGATTAAATCGACTTGTAACCCAACACGTCTAAATACATCAGTAGGTACTAATGCTTCTGCTTCTTCAAAACCTTGAGCTAAAAGTAATGCGATTTTTAGTGTCATAAGCTTTCTCCTTTTTTAGTTAAATGGATCACATTATACGCTTTTTTATTGAAAATTTTTGTGATCGGCGTATGATGCAACACCTTGTTTTTAGGTTGGGTTCCCTCACCCCAAATGATGTTAATGTAATAAAAAGGACTACAAAATGATTTCAGCACAAACGCTATTTAGCGATCGTGAAAAACGTCGCGCACTAATTTTATTAACTTTTTTCCATATTTTTATCATTGCAATTAGCAATTACCTGGTTCAAATTCCATTTACTATTGATTTATCATGGCTAGATTTTAGTTTTCATAGTACTTGGGGAACACTAACTTTTCCATTTATCTTTTTAGCGACTGATTTAACAGTACGAGTTTTTAGTGCAAAAGAAGCTCGTTGGATTATCTTTTGGGTGATGTTGCCTGCGTTAGTAGTAAGTTATGTGATTTCAACGCTTTTTTCCGATACGCAATATCAAGGGTTATCCGCATTAGCAACTTTTAATATGTTTGTATTTCGTATTTCCTTTGCGAGTTTTTCCGCTTATGTGCTAGGACAACTGCTGGATGTATTAGTCTTTAATCGATTAAGACAGCTAAAAACTTGGTGGATTGCACCAACAAGCTCAATGGTGTTTGGGAGCTTATGTGATACCTTTGCGTTCTTTGCGATTGCTTTTTATCAAAGTAGCGATCCCTTTATGGCAGCGAATTGGGTTGAAATTGGTTTTGTAGATTATTTATTTAAACTATTGATTGGACTATTATTTTTTGTACCAATTTATGGTGTCGCATTAAATGCGATTATGCGCAAGTTAGCATTATTAAGTCTTGCGCAAACAGCAGAAATGCAAAGTTAAGTTTCGTTTGCAATATAAATATCAAAACGATGATTTTTCGTTTTTTGGCTGAAATGAGGGACTTTATCAGCCAAATAATTGGCATAATCGGGACGTTTCACTACTACTCGATGTGCCAATTTTAATGCGATCTCAAGTAAGGCATCTGCATCTAAATCAGCACCAACCAAAGATTGAAATACTCTCATCTCTTTTTTTACTAAAGCACTTTTATTTTTATGTGGAAACATAGGATCTAAATAAACAACATCAAATCTATCTGTTGTAGGATCTAATTCTGCGATAGTTTTTATTGGTAGTAATTGCATTCGTTGCCGCATAAACTCACCAATTTCTTCATCTTGATAGGCGCGTTGTAAGCCATCTTCTAATAATGCAGCTACAACGGGATGACGCTCAACGAGGCTTACTTGACAGCCAATAGCGGCTAATACAAATGCATCTCTGCCTAAGCCTGCCGTTGCGTCAAGAACATGAGGAAGTTTACCTTTTTTGATACCAACAGCTTTGGCAACAGCTTCCCCTCGACCCCCACCAAATTTACGGCGATGTGCCATCGTACCTTGTACAAAATCAACCGCAATAGCACCTAATTTGGGTTCATCAGTTTTACGTAATTCTAGTTGTTGTTCAGTCAAAACTAATGCAAATAATGCCTGCTGATAGTGAGAGAATTGCCATTTATCAATTAATTGTTGAAATTTTTCGGATTGTTGGCTTTCATTAATTAATTGAATTTCCATTATTTCCTCACAAGATAAACACCACTTTCAATATGGTGGGTATAAGGGAATTGATCGAAAAGCGCTGCTTTTTCAATTCGATGGGTTTGTGAGAGTGTCGCTAAATTTTGCACTAATGTTTCTGGGTTGCATGAAATATAGAGAATATTCTCGTAGTGTTGCACCATATTTAATGTTGCTGGATCAAGCCCAGCACGCGGTGGATCAACAAAAATGGTTTGGCATTGATACTGTTTTAAATCAATCCCTTTTAAGCGATTAAATTCACGTACACCTTGCAATGCTTGGGTAAATTCTTCCGCAGACATTCGGATAATTTGTAAATTATCGACTTGATTAGCTGCAATATTAAATTGTGCTGCATGAACGGAAGGTTTAGCTATTTCTGTTGCAAGCACTTGATTAAAATTTTGTGCTAAAGCAACAGAAAAATTTCCGTTACCACAATAGAGTTCTAATAAATCACCTTGTGCATTTTTAGTACAATCTAAAGCCCATTGAATCATTTTACAATTCACGCCCGCATTAGGCTGGGTGAAGCTGTTTTCAATTTGGCGATAGATATAGTTCTTGCCATTGATAGGAAGTACTTCATCAATAAAATCTTGATCTAAACAGATTTTCTGCTTATTGGCACGACCAATAATTTGCACATCAAAGTTTAATTGTTGTAGTTGTTGTTTAAGGTTTTTTGCAGCACTAATCCAGTCATCATTAAGTGTTTTGTGATAGAGCAAGCTAACAATAATTTTATTACTTAATGTACTGAGATAATCAATCTGAAATAGTTTATAGCGTAATAATTCTTGTTGTTTTAATAAGGGTAATAGCTCACTCATCATGCGATTGATTAATTGACTCGCAATGGGGAAAGTATCAATGCGCTGACGTTGTTTGGTTTGAGGATCAAACATAATATGGAACAATTCATCTTGTTCATGCCAAACTCGAAATTCGGCACGCATCCGATAATGTTTTTTCTCAGATGGGAAGATTGCAATTTGACCATCAAAAAACGGTTTAAATAATTGAGATAAATAATTTTTTTTCTGTTCTAATTGAGTGGAGTATTGTAAGTCAGAGAAATCAGTTTGCATAATTTTCTTGGTTGCACAAAATAATTGCGGGATTCTAACATAAAAATCTAATAGGATAAAAAAACAGAGAAATTTTAAGATGAAGTAATTTATTCAGTAAGTTTGATTTACTTCACTATTCTGAAAAATAAACATAAAAAGGCTTGAAAAGAGAATTTGATGGCATTATGTTTTTAAACAAGAACAGGATTTTTTTCTTGGCTGGAAACAGCTTTCATACAATGAGAGGTAAATGTTATGACCCTAAATATTACTAGTAAACAAATGGATATTACCCCTGCAATTCGTTCTCATATTGAGGAACGCTTAGCGAAATTAGGCAAATGGCAAACCCAATTAATTAATCCTCATTTTATTTTACAAAAACTACCAAAAGGATTTGGGGTGGAAGCAATGATAGGAACTCCGTTCGGAGATCTGGTCGCAAAAGCAGAACATGAAGATATGTATTGTGCAATTAATGATGTACAAGAAAAATTAGAACGCCAACTTAATAAATTACAACATAAAGGAGAAGCAAGACGAGCTAGCGAACGTCTAAAAGATTCTTTTAATTAGTTTTATCGTTGAAGTTTAAGGTCTAGCAATTTGCTAGACCTTTTTATATTCAGTAATTACTATTATTTCAATAATTATTGAAATAATTGAGAGAGAAGTTTATGATAGAAAATATGAATACAAAAACAGCTAGTATACTTTTTGATAGTTTAGCTTCGCCAGTTCGCTTGCGGATTTTTCAAACTCTGATGGAAACAGGTGTAGAAGGAATGATAGCTGGGGATCTGGCTAAAGTACTTAATATTGCACCAAATAATCTTTCTTTCCATTTGAAAAATTTAAGTAAGTCAGGATTAGTTTCGTGTGAAATAAATGGTCGATTTGTTAGATACTATGCAAATTTAGATTTAATGACAGCGCTTATTTCTTTTCTTACTAAGAATTGTTGTGCGAAAAGTGATAGCTATCATCGTTGTGAAGAATTTTGCAGATAAATTGCAAAATTTTTTACTATTTTATTTCAATAATTATTGAAATGTTTATTTATGGAAACTATTACAATTTATCATAATCCTAATTGTGGAACCTCTAGAAATGTATTAGCTTTAATTAAGTATTTAGGGTTCCCTACAAATATTATCTATTATTTAGATACCCCACCGACTGAAAAAGAGCTGCGTAATTTATTACAAAAAATGGAGATAACAGCTCGTCAACTATTGAGAGTGAATGTTCCGCCATATACAGAATTACATTTAGATAGTCTTGATTTAACAGAAGATTTTTTGATTCAAAAAATGGTTGAGTTTCCAATCTTAATTAATCGTCCAATTGTTATTTCTTCAATGGGAGTGAAATTATGTCGCCCATCAGAAACTGTTTTAACAATTTTACCGAAAACATTGACTCAAGATTTTGTTAAAGAAGATGGTGAAATTATTGCAGCGAGAGCAAGATAATTATGGGATTATTCGAACGTTTTTTAAGTGTATGGGTAAGTTTAGCAATTGTTTTAGGTGTATTGATAGGTATGATAATACCTGAACAGATAAAGAATATTGCTTTACTTGAAGTAGCACATATTAATATTCCAGTTGCTATTCTAATTTGGCTGATGATCTATCCCATGATGATTCAAGTCGATTGGGATGCAATAAAAGATGTAGGGAAAAAACCGCAGGGGCTATTCCTAACTTTAGTGATTAACTGGTTAATTAAACCTTTTTCAATGGCATTAATTGGATGGTTATTTTTTAACTTTGTTTTTGAAAGTTGGGTTGAGCCTCAAGCTGCTAAAGAATACATATCCGGTATGATTTTATTGGGTGTCGCGCCTTGTACTGCAATGGTATTTGTTTGGTCACAATTAGTGAGAGGAAATCCTAATTACACATTAGTACAAGTATCCGTAAATGATATTGTAATGATCTTTGCTTTTGTTCCAATTGCGAATTTTTTACTTGGTATAAATCAGATTGAAATTCCATTAGCCACCTTATTTTATAGTACAGTGCTTTATATCATTTTGCCTCTTGTATTTGGGGTACTAACAAGAAAGGCTTTATTAGATAAGCAAAAATCGGTAAGTGATTTTTGTCTAAAAATGAAACCTTTTTCTATATTAAGTTTATTACTTACTGTTGTGTTACTGTTTGCATTTCAAGCAGAAGTTATTTTACAACAACCTTTTATTATTATTCTGATTGCGATTCCGTTATTAGTGCAAACTTATGGAATTTTTTTCCTTGGATACTTTTCTGCAAGAATATTGAAGTTGCCTAAAGATATTACTGGACCAGCCTGTTTAATTGGAACGAGTAATTTTTTTGAATTAGCTGTTGCAGTTGCAATTTCATTGTTTGGGTTACATTCAGGCGCTGCATTAGCAACAGTTGTTGGCGTATTAGTCGAAGTACCAGTTATGCTGTCATTGGTTTATTGGCTGAATAGACGATAGAGAAGCAGTAGGTAATATTGGAATATAAAAAACAGCCTATTGCCACTTGGCAATAGGCTTTTTATCAGATTATTTTTTATAGATATAGGTACCGTTGCTTTGGCGAATAAATTTTGAACCATTTGGTAATTGTAGTTCAGAAACGCGACCATCATTATTTACTTTGACGGCTACTTTATCGCCAGGTTTAAAGCTGCTTAATGCATTACCTGCACCGTTTGCTTTAGTCATTGCATTAACATCAGCAATATTTAATTTGTTATCACGGAATACCTGCATTAATGAAGTACCAGCTGGAACAGTTAACATCTTACTTTGCCCACCGGAAGTAGAGGCGGTAGATGAAGTTGTCGCTTTTGGCGCTGTTCTTGGTACAGGTTTAGCTTCAACAACAGGAACTTCTTTGCCATTTAATAAGGCTTGTGCTTTACGACTTTCTTGCTGTTGTTTTGCTCTAAATTCTTCGCGAGCACGTTGTTCAGCACGCGCTTTAGCTTGAGCGATAAGACGTGCTTGTTCTTCTTGGTAAGCTTTTTTCTCAATTTGATTAATTTGTTCTTGAGAAAGTGCAGGTTGAGCTGGTTTTTCAGCTGGTGCTGCCGGTGTAACACTTGAACTATCAGATCCAGCAACGTTCGCAGCAGTAGGCGCATCAGTAGTGATTGGCGTATTATCGACTGGCGCAGGTTGAGCTGTTGGATTTACTGCTGCATCTTGGGTTAAAGTATTTGCTGTCGCAGCAGCATCATTTGTAGTAGTTGCGGTTTCAGTTGTTGGTGCAGTAGCTCCTTCTGGTGTCGCATTTGGTTGCGGCGGTGTATTTGCTTCTGCTGCTGCATTTGGATCAATTGGTTGGAATTCAATTGGTAAATTATTATCTTGTGATTGTAGGTTATCGACTGGTTGACTATTTGGTTTTAACCAAATAAATAAACCGATAATAACCAATAGAACAACCAAACTAATAGCTAAACGGCGATAACGTGTTGGTAAGTTTTTAATTGCACTTGCTTTAGTTACGGCAACAGGCTCAGCATCAAATTCATTGTATTGAGCTTGATTATTGTCCTGAGCTGGTTCAAAGGATGGTTGTGCAGTCTCTTGTTTTGCTGCTTTTTTCGGCAGTAATCCTTTTAATTTATCTAAAAATGAAGGTGCTGCTTCAGGTGCTTTTGTTGCTCTTTTTGGAGTGATTGGTTCGAACTCATCAAAATCTAAGTTCAATTCATTTTGTTTATTATCTGCTTGATCAGGTTGCTGTTCCTTGTCGATATTACTCACGATATACCTCAAATTATTAAATACATAGGGTAAAGATTTTTGCTAATAGTATAAGGACTATGGATGATAGCCTTATATTGAGAATTCTTAATGCTGTGTGAGAAGTTTTGTTACTCACTAGGCTTAGTTAGATTTGCTATTTTAAAGGAAAAAAAGTTGTATTACTAAGCCTAATCTTGATTTATGGTAGAAAATTTTAACTGTACCAAGTTTTACTCGGTTCTCCTGCAATTTCTCGGGCTAATTTAGGCACAAGATAGCCAGAAGAAAGGGTTATTAGTTTACGATAGATGGCAAGAGCTTGTTGATCATCGATCCAAAAATGGCTAGCACCTTCTACTTTATCTAAAAGGTGTAAATAATAAGGTAGTACACCATTAGCAAACAGCTTATCATTTAATGCTTTTAAAATTTCTGCACGATCATTAATCCCTTTTAATAAAACAGATTGATTCAGTAATACAATACCCGCTTGTTTGAGTTTATTCAGATAACTGGATAATAAAGGATCAATTTCATTTGCATGATTAATATGTAACACCATGACTTTATTAAGCGATAAACGAGCTAATCGTTGTACCAAATCATCTGTAATACGTTGTGGAATTACCACCGGTAAGCGGGTATGAATCCGCAACGTTTTAAGGTGGGTAATTTTTTTTAATTCAGTTATCAGCCAATCAAGCTCATGATCTTTTGCCATTAAAGGATCACCACCAGAAAAAATCACTTCTTCTATTTCTGGGTGTTGAGCAATATACGTTAATGCTTGTTGCCAATTAGCTTTATTGCCAGGGTTGTCTGCATAAGGGAAATGACGACGAAAACAGTAACGACAATTAATAGCACAGCCACCTTTAACCATTAGTAAGACACGATTGTGATATTTATGTAATAAATTAGGAACAGGATTATCTTGTTCTTGTAGAGGATCTTTGACAAATCCAGGTGTTGCTAAAAACTCTGATTGATTCGTCATAACTTGTAAAAAAAGTGGGTCATTAGCATCCCCTTTACGCATTTTTGCAATAAAAGGTGATGGAACACGCATAGCAAATAAGCGGCGTGCGGCTAAGTCTTGCTGATAGTTTTCAATAGGAAGCTCTAATAATTTGAGTAATTCAATTGGATCAGAAATTGCAGTCGCGAGATAATCTGTCCAACTTGATACTTCTCTAATCAGGTGGTTTTGAGTTATCATAAGCACTTTTAAAAACGTGAGCCTTTGTATTTAAAATAAAGGACGCTATTTTTTCATTAATGAGGATATTATGGCAAGTTATTCTACCAGTGATTTCAAACCAGGTCTTAAATTTATGCAAGACGGTGAGCCTTGTGTAATTGTTGAAAATGAATTTGTGAAACCAGGTAAAGGTCAAGCATTTACCCGTACTCGTATTCGCAAACTTATTTCTGGCAAAGTATTAGATGTAAACTTCAAATCAGGTACTACTGTTGAAGCAGCTGATGTTGTTGATACTAACTTAACTTTCTTATACAAAGATGAAGAGTTCTGGCATTTTATGAACAACGAAACATTTGAACAACTTGCAGCGGATGCAAAAGCAGTTGGTGATAATGATAAATGGTTGTTAGATCAAGCAGAATGTATCGTTACTTTATGGAATGGTTCACCGATCAGTGTAACTCCACCAAACTTCGTAGAGTTAGAAGTTGTTGATACTGATCCAGGTTTAAAAGGGGATACTGCGGGAACTGGTGGTAAACCAGCTACATTAAGCACTGGTGCAGTTGTTCGTGTACCACTTTTCGTACAAATTGGTGAAGTAATCCGTGTTGATACTCGTTCTGGCGAATATGTATCACGTGTGAAGGACTAATAATTAAGTATTAGTGGATAATGAAATACCCTAAATAAGAGATTATTTAGGGTATTTTTATGAACATTAAAAGGAGACTAAAGTGAAGAATCAGAATATTTTAGTTGTTAGAAATGATAAGTTAGGAGACTTTTTATTAGCATGGCCTGCGTTTGCTATGTTAAAACGCTCATTACCATTATCCAGAATTACGGCACTTGTTCCTGAATATACTTCGGAGTTAGCTCAAGCATGCCCTTACATTGATAATGTGATTATTGATGTAGGAAAAAATAGTTCTAAAGCTGAAAAGAAAAAAATGTTATCAAAAATACGGCAACAACATTTTGATAGTGTAATTGCTTTTTTCTCAGATCGGTATAATGCTACTTTGTTATGGAGAGCAAAAATACCTTATCGGTTAGCACCTGCAACAAAAATAATTCAATTCTTATATAACTATCGGCTATCCCAACGACGTTCTAAATCAGAAAAACCGGAGTTTGTTTATAATTTGGATCTTGTAAGATATTTTCTAAAAACAAATAATATTGAAGCTATTGAGCCAAAATTACCTTACTTTCAATTTGAAAATGATATCCTTAAATTGCAACGTACTAAACTTATTCAACAACTTAAATTATCAACAGAGAGAAAGTGGTGTTTTATTCACTCAGGTACTGGAGGATCAGCAAAAAATTTAACATTACAGCAGTATGCTCAATTAGCTAAGGCATTAATGAGTTATTTTGATTATCAAATTATATTAACTGCTGGTAAAGGTGAGTGTGAAAATGCATTAAAATTACAGCGTCTTATTAATGATGAGCGAGTAATCATATACGATAAAAATGATGGATTAGTGGATTTCGCAAAGTCTATTGCGTGTTGTGATTTGTTTATTGCTGGTTCGACAGGACCTTTACATCTGGCAGCTTCATTAAATAAACCTGTTATCGGGTTTTATCCTAGTAAACGATCGGCTTGTGCATTGCGTTGGCAACCAATCAATGAAACAACTAAGCAGTTATTAATTAGTGCAGATCATAAAAATCCAGAAGAAACACAAATGTCACAAATAGATATTACAGTAGTGATAGAAAGAGCTATACCGTTTATTAAGTCATTGAATCTTTAATGATTTTGTTTTCTAATCCACAAATCAGCATATTTAATAAAAGTAGAGTGTGATGATAAGATTGCTAATAAAAATCCTTGTTTACCATCTAGAAATCCAGCTTTAAGTAGATACATTTTGATAAAGCAACCTAAAGCATGAGATAGACCTTTAGCAAGAGAAGATGTTTTACCTTGAGTCTCTTTTTGGTCAGCCCATGCTTTTGCATAGTTCGCTGATTTAACTAAATAATGATGAAGATCTTTATAAGTATAGTGTAATAAATCACCATTTAATTTTTCTAAAGTAAAGCCTTTTGGTTGTATAACTTTTTCATGAACAAGGGAATCATTATATTGAGTATCTTGAGTGCGATAAAGTCTAGTAACAAAGTCAGGATACCAACCAGAGTGACGAATTTCTCTGCCAAAAACTTCACTAAGTCTACCAATTTGGTAGATTGTATTAGGTTTATTTTGTTGTATAGCAGAAAGGATACTTTGTTTTAATTCAGGAGTAATGATCTCGTCTGCGTCTAACCATAATACATATTCACTTTCAATATAGCTTTGTGCAATTTGCCTTTGTTTTCCAAAACCTTGCCAATGTGGATGAGAAAAAACTTTATTAGTATATTGATGAGCTATATTTAAAGTTGAATCGGTACTACCTGAATCAACAATAACAATTTCATCAACCCAATCTTTAATACTTTCTAAACAAGAAATTAGATTTTCTGCTTCATTTTTAACAATTAATGCTACAGCAAGACGTGGTGATGACATAGTTCTTTCCTTGAGAATGTTGAATCTTTAGAATAATGCGTTCAGTTTAACATATTCAGTAAAAAGATGATAAGATTCAGGCTTATAATCATTAATGATGGATAAAGATGCTACGTCTAATTTATACACTATTATTCTTTCTATTATTACCATTTATCTTACTGTTGTTTTTGGTTAAAAGCCGTAAGGAAAAAGGGTATCGGCAACGGTGGGCAGAACGTTTTGCTTTATTTAAAGTTCCATTGCAGAAAAACAGTATTGTGATTCATGCAGCTTCTGTGGGTGAAGTATTATTGCTCGCACCACTGATTCGACAGATATTGGCACAATATCCCAACACAAGATTAACCATTACTACATTCACACCAGGTGGTTCTGACCAAGTTAAATCGTTATTTGGTGAACAAGTGCAACATTGTTATCTGCCGTTTGATTTACCTTTGTTGATGAAGCGGTTTTTACAACAGTTACAGTCAAAAGCATTTATTATTGTAGAAACTGAATTGTGGTTTAATTTATTACATCAATTACGCATAACACAAACTCCTACCTTATTAATTAATGCACGATTATCAGCAAAATCAGCAAAACATTATCGTTATTTTCAGGCTGCACTAACCAATGTATGGCAAGGATTTACTGCCGTTGCAGCACAAGATGAATTAAGTGCTATGCGTTATCGAGATTTAGGCGTACCAGCAGAAAAAGTGAGCTGTACAGGTAATTTAAAGTTTGATTTAAATTTATCGGATGAGGTGATTGCGACTTATCGTCAGCAAAAGCAACAGATGTTTAATGATCGTCCTGTTTGGATTGCAGGAAGTACACACGCAGGCGAAGAGAAATTAATTTTAGAGGTACATCAACAACTGCTGGCAACTTATCCTAATTTATTATTAATTTTAGTTCCTCGTCATTCAGCGCGATTTGCGGAAGTGGAAGCCTTAGTACAAAATTCAGGATTAAGTTATCAAAAACGTAGTGAGGGTGGGATAATTTCTGCAGATACGCAAGTCATGTTAGGAGATACAATGGGAGAGTTGTTGAAACTCTATGCTTTAGCCGATCTTGCTTTTGTAGGTGGTAGTCTTATTGAGCGAGGTGGGCATAACCCATTAGAGCCTTTGTTATTTAAAATTCCTGTTATCTCTGGTCAATATACCTTTAATTTTAAACAAATTTATCAACAATTAACCTTAATCCAAGCAGTAATGATTGTGGAAAGTTCGGTGACAAGTTTAGCTTTAGCATTATCATTACTACTTGCCGATCCTGAAGCCGTAAAACAGTATGGAGAAAAAGGATTTTCTTTTTTACAACAAAACCGTGGTGCTTTACAGCAAACTTTAGCTTTATTAAAACCTTATTTGAGTGAGTAAAAACATCATGATTACAATGATTTATCCTGGAACGTTTGATCCAATTACAAATGGACATCTTGATATTATTTGTCGTGCGGCGAAGTTATTTCCTAAATTAATTGTAGCGGTTGCGGCTAGCCCAAGTAAAAAGCCGATGTTCTCTTTGCAACAGCGGTTGGAAATGGTAAAAGCAGCAACGGTGGAATTACCAAATGTTGAGATTATTGCTTTTGATGGGTTATTGGCTCACCTTATTTTAGAGAAAAATGTGCAAGGGATTATTCGTGGTGCAAGAACATCAAGTGATTTTGACTATGAACTACAATTAGCTCATCTAAATCGTCTGCTAACCAATGGAGTAGAGAGTCTATTTTTCCCACCATCAGAAAAATGGTCTTATGTTTCTTCAACTATGGTGAGAGAAATCTTACTGCATGGTGGGGATATTGGTAAATTAGTGCCAGAGCGTGTTTTTCAATATATTGCTCAATGTGAATGATAACCTTGCAGTAAAGTTTGCCAATTTTGTGGTGTAAACTGAATTTGATAACGATGTATCTCTTTTTGAAATGATCGATAAAGCCGTTGTAAATTGGCGGCTTTCCATTCATCTCCTTGACGAAAATCACATTTATCAAAATCAAGTAACCATAACTTATATTGCTGATTATCTAGCGATTGCAGCAGAATGTTGTGAGCATTAAGATCGCTATGAAATACCTGTTGGTCATGTAATTGGCGAATTAGCTTGCCGATTTGTCGCCAAATGTCATCAGATAAGATTTTTTCTTGCAATATCGCAACAAGATCTCGTCCATTTTCAATTAATTCAATCAAAATATCTGCTTGGTAACAGAGTAATGTCCGTTTTACTCTCGCAGCAATAGGCGTAGGAACAGGTAATCCTTTTTGTTTTAGTTGTTGCAATAGCTGAAATTCTTTGATACTGCGACATTGATTTAAGCCAGTAAACAAAAAGTGATCTTTGATAAGCTTACCGAATAAGCCACCACGATAGTAATGGCGTAACGCTGAATTACACTTTACTTGCTGCTCAGTAGCGAGAAACCAAGTTACTCCGCGCCCTGTTGCGGAGCCTAAAATTTTGTTTTGTCGTTTCCAATAAGCAGGGTCAAAATAATTTTCTAGATTTTGTTGTGCTAAGTTGGGGTGGAATAAATAGTGGATTTGACTCATTTTTATACTCAATGTACTGCGAACAAACCAGTTTTTGATTAAAATAGGCAACAATTTTAGCATATTGTGAGCAAAGATAATGACTCTATTTTCTCAACCACCAAAATCATTATGTATTTTACGATTATCCGCTATTGGGGATGTGTGTAATGCGTTAGCGGCGGTTCAACAGATACAAGCATTTTATCCAAATACAAAAATTACTTGGATTATTGGTAAGGTAGAAGCGCAATTATTGCAAAATATCCCGGGAATTGAATTTATTGTTTTTGATAAAAAACAGGGTTGGAAAGGGGTATTAGCGTTATGGAAAAAATTACGCCCTTATAAATTCGATGCGTTGTTAGATATGCAAGTTGCTATTCGAGCCTCGATTCTTTCGTTAGGTATTCGAGCAACGTATCGAATTGGTTTTAATAAACAAAGAGCGAAAGAGGGGCAGTGGTTATTTACCAATAAAAAAGTAGGGGAGGCCAAAGGCTATCACGTATTAGATGGATTTTTAAGTTTTGTTGAATATATTGGTGTACCGATTCAGACACCTCGCTGGCATTTCCCAATCAGTGAACAAGAGCTTCAGTATGTTCGCCAATTTGTCGATTCAACCCGTAAAACAGTATTAATTTCACCTTGTTCAAGTAAAAAAGAGAAGGATTGGTTACTAGAACGTTATGTAGAAATTGCATGTTTGGCCGCCAAAAAAAATGTACAGGTGATTATTTCTGGTGCACCAACTCAACATGAAATGGCGGTGGCAGAACAAATTTGCCAACGTTGCCCACTCCCTATTTTGAATTTGGCTGGTAAAACAAGCTTGCAACAATTAGTTGCCTTACTGGGAGAAGTCGATCTTGTAATTACGCCAGATTCAGGGCCAGCACATATGGCAACAATGCAAGGAACTCGTGTGTTGGGACTATATGCGTATCATAATCCACAACGTACTGGCCCTTATTATGATGTTGAAAATGTTGTTTCTGTCTATGCAGAAAATGCACAAAAGCAATATGGTAAAAAGTGGCAGGAATTACCGTGGGGAACTAAAGTGTACGGTAAGGATTTGATGGCACAGATTAGTGTGGATCAAGTGGCAGAAAAAATGTGGCAACTTTTACAGCTAAAATAGTTTTTTAACTTGCTTTTTGAGCAGATTTGAGTAAAATCTGCGCCTCACAGTCGTTCCGTTTTTTCGTTCCTTGCTTCCGCAGATTGGCGACTGGTCTATAGTCGGAGGCTGATTAACCCGTAAGGAGCAGTAATGCGTCACTACGAAATCGTGTTTATGGTTCACCCAGATCAAAGTGAACAAGTACCTGGCATGATTGAACGCTACACAGGTTCTGTAAAAGAAGCTGGTGGTCAAATTCATCGCTTAGAAGATTGGGGCCGCCGTCAATTGGCTTACCCAATTAATAAACTACATAAAGCACACTATGTGTTAATGAATGTAGAAGCACCGCAAGAAGTCATCGACGAGCTTGAAACAACTTTCCGTTACAACGATGCAATTCTTCGTAACGTAATTATTCGTACTAAGCACGCCGTAACCGAAGCGTCCCCAATGGTTAAAGCAAAAGATGATCGTAAAGCTTTAGCTGATGTTGATAACAACGATTTTGAGGATGCTGAAGAGTAATTTGAGGATTGATAATCGTTTTTCGCTAATCGGAACTGTAGTTTCACAGCCAAAACGACATCAAAGCCCAAGTGGAATAGCGCATTGCCAATTTTGGTTAGAACATCGTTCACAGCAGCAAGAAGCTGGATTAACTAGGCAAGCATGGTGCAAAATCCCTATTCAACTTAGCGGTCATCAATTAACAAGTAAAACTCAAGGCATTACGGTCGGCAGTAAAGTTTGTGTTTCAGGATTTATCCACTCACATAAAACTAATCAGGGTATTGACCAATTAGTGTTACATGCCGAGCAAATCGAATTTATAGATTAGGAGAATAGCCACATGGCACGTTATTTCCGTCGTCGTAAGTTCTGCCGTTTCACAGCGGAAAATGTAGTAGAAATCGATTATAAAGATATCGCTACATTAAAGAACTACATTACAGAGAGCGGCAAAATTGTCCCTAGCCGTATTACCGGTACTCGTGCGAAGTACCAACGCCAATTAGCTCGTGCAATCAAACGTGCACGTTACTTAGCGTTGTTACCGTACACTGACAATCATCAGTAATCAACAAGAGAGGATACGGTAATGCAAGTCATTCTTTTAGATAAAGTTGTTCACCTTGGTAATGTAGGTGATCAAGTAAATGTAAAATCTGGTTATGCACGTAACTTCTTAATCCCACAAGGAAAAGCAGTTATGGCAACTAAAGCAAACATCGAGTATTTCGAAACTCGTCGTGCTGAATTAGAAGAAAAAGCTGCGAAAGCATTAGCAGCTGCACTTGACCGTGCTGAAAAACTTCAAGCATTAGGTTCAGTGACTATCGCTTCTAAAGCAGGTGATGAAGGACGTTTATTCGGTTCTATTGGTACACGTGATATCGCTGATGCGATCACTGCAAAAGGTGTTGAAGTTGCGAAGAGCGAAGTGCGTCTTCCTACTGGCCCATTACGTGCCCTTGGTGAACACGAAGTGCGTTTCCAATTCCATGGCGAAGTGTTTGCGTCATTAAACGTAATTATTGTTGCAGAATAATTTCTAATTATTCTAGATACATAAAAACCTCAGTCGGTTGGCTGAGGTTTTGTTTTTCTAATATTGTCAAAATCAATGACAACCATTTGCCTACCATACAAATAGAAAAATAAAACGTCTATAAACTCTAGATAACTCTTTCTCTTTGCTGGAATTTTTCGTATTCTACGCAATTATTTTTTATAGGTCAGAAGTTATGCAGTGTCCATGCCAATCAGGTTTAAACTATACAGATTGTTGTCAGCCATTACACCAACAAACAAAGTTTGCACAAAATGCAGAACAATTAATGCGTTCACGTTATGCAGCATTTGTATTAGCAGAAATTGATTATATCATTGCAACTACTGTGCCTGCTCAACAGCCATTATTAAATGCTAAAGCACTGCGACAATGGTCACTAAGTACAGAATGGTGTGGGCTAGAAGTAATAAAATTTGTTCCTGAAGCAGATAAGAATCACGCTTTAGTTGAATTTAAAGCCTATTATCAACAAAATGGCACAACTATGGCCCATCATGAATTATCCGCCTTTGTGTATAGCCATGATCGTTGGTATTTTCTTGATCCAACAGTGCTGCCAAAATTAACTATGAAACAACCTTGTTTATGTGAATCAGGCAAAAAATTTAAACAGTGTTGCGCACCATTTTTATTGTAATGTCATGACTGAACCTTTTTTCTTTTTAATTGATTTTGAACAGCAACAGCCACGAGTTATCCCATTTGCCGAAGCAGCAGAACAAGGAATTTATTTTAATATTTTAGGGATTAATAACATTCCTTCATCATTTATTACACCGGTAAAACCACTTTCTTTAACAGCCAAACCAATGGCATTTAGTGATTACCAGCAAGGGTTTAATTTGGTACAGGAGCAGATTCAGCGTGGAAATAGTTATTTATTAAATTTGACTTATCCGACAAAGATTGAAACTAATTATAGTTTGCGTGATATTTTTATGCTGAGTGAAGCGCCATATAAATTATATTTCCAAGATCGTTTTGTGTGTTTTTCTCCAGAATGTTTTATCAGGATCAACAACAATAAAATTTATACCTATCCAATGAAAGGGACGATTAAAGCAGATGTGCCTAATGCTAGAGAACAGCTTTTGTCCTGTAAAAAAGAGCTTTGGGAACACAATACCATTGTAGATTTGCTCAGGAATGATCTTGCGATGGTCGCAACAAATATAGAAGTTTCTCGCTTTCGTTATGCTGAATTAATTCAGACAGCACGTGGTGCAATCTGGCAAACAAGTTCAGAAATTTGTGGTGATCTCAATGAAAGCTGGCGTGAAGATCCTATTTCATTACTGAAAACATTATTGCCTGCTGGTTCCATTAGTGGTGCTCCAAAAGAGAAAACTATCGCAATTATTCAACAAGCGGAACAACAGCCTCGTGGGTTTTATACTGGTATATTTGGTTATTTTGATGGTGAAAATTTAGAAAGTGCGGTGATTATTCGTTATATCGAACAGACAGAAGAAGGCTTACAATTTCGCAGTGGAGGCGGCATTACTCGACATAGTGAAGTTACTAGTGAATATGAAGAATTATTGGCAAAAGTCTATATTCCGATAAATAAGAGGTAAAGTATGTTTCGATGTTTTGAAACATTAGCGATCCAGGACGGGCGAATTCAGCGTTTGGCATACCATCAAGCACGTTATCAGCGGACGATGGAAGCGCTTTATCCACAGGATGAGAATGGATTGGTTGATTTAGCAAGTATGATTGCTATTCCACCTGAATTTCAGCAAGGGCTAGTACGCTGTCGAGTTGATTACGGCAAAACCCAAATTCAGGTTCAGTTTTATCCTTATCAACGGCGCCAGTTTCGTTCTTTCCAGCCTATTGTGGCTGAAAATCTAAATTATCAATTTAAGTATTGTGATCGTCAGCAACTCAACCTGTTATATCAACAGCGGAAAACAGCAGATGAGATTTTGATTATTCAACAAGATAAAGTGACTGATTGCAGTATTGGTAATTTAGCTTTTTTACGACAAGGAGAATGGTTCACACCGGATACACCATTACTTGCAGGAACACAACGCCAATATCTTTTAGATCATCAGCAATTACAATTACGTCCGATTTATGTGGATGAATTATCGTTATTTGAAGAGATTCGGGTAATTAATGCATTAAATCCGTTAGAAGATTAAGGAAAAAGCCAAGAAACACTGGAAATTCAGCTATAATAGCTGCCGGGAAAAGAACTTTTTAGAAAGTCGCACGTTAATAATTAAAATGAGGAAAAAACAATGATGCAGACTATTCAACTAACAGATCAAGGATATTGGTTATTAACTCAAGGATCAGCACTTTATTTACAAGATGGAGAATTACCTTTTGGCACTGCTGAACAATGTGGTGTTGTTGGATTACAGGGCTGTGTGATTGGTGAATTTAGACAGCAACCATTATGGTTAATTGCAGAAATTCCAAATGATCAGCAACATTCATATACCTCTTTACGGGATCAACTTTATCGCAGCGAAGATGAGTTCAATCTATTAAATAGAGGTGTGGTGTTAAATTATTTTTTTACAACACACCGTTTTTGCAGTAAATGTGGTGAACATAATTACTTACCAACAGATGAATTTGCAGTGGAATGTCCAAAATGTGGCTACCGTCACTATCCAGTCATTTGTCCGTCGATTATTGTTGCAGTAAGACGAGGAAAAGAAATTTTATTAGCCAATCATCAACGCCATATTGGTGGTATTTATACAACGTTAGCCGGGTTTGTAGAAGCGGGAGAAAGTTTGGAACAAACCGTACATCGTGAAATTTTTGAAGAGGTAGGTATTAAAGTAAAAAATGTTCGTTATTTTGCTAGTCAGCCTTGGGCATTTCCTAATTCTTTGATGGTTGGCTTTTTAGCTGATTATGAGAGTGGCGATATTCACCTACAAGATAGTGAAATTCATGATGCAAAATGGTTCCGTTATGATAAACCGTTACCGCAATTACCGCCCGAAGGAACAATTGCGCGCAAATTAATTAAAACAACATTAGCACTCTGTGCAGAGGATTAAAAATTTATGACTGAATTAAAAAATGATCGCTACTTACGTGCATTATTACGCCAGCCTGTGGATATGACACCCGTTTGGATGATGCGTCAAGCTGGGCGTTATCTGCCAGAGTATAAAGCGACTCGTGCAGAAGCGGGGGATTTTATGTCACTATGCCGTAATGCAGAGTTAGCTTGCGAAGTAACATTACAGCCATTACGTCGTTATGCATTAGATGCAGCTATTTTGTTTTCTGATATTTTAACAATTCCAGATGCAATGGGATTAGGGTTAAGTTTTGGGGCTGGGGAAGGACCAAAATTTGCTAAAACTATCCAATCATTGGCTGATGTTGAGCAGTTGCCGATTCCAGATCCAGAAGATGAGTTAGGCTATGTGATGAATGCAGTAAGAACAATTCGTCGCGAGTTAAAAGGTGAAGTACCTTTGATTGGTTTCTCTGGTAGCCCTTGGACCTTAGCAACTTATATGGTGGAAGGTGGATCCAGCAAAGCATTTACCAAGATTAAGAAAATGCTTTATTGTGAACCGCAACTATTACACCGTTTATTAGATAAGTTGGCGGATAGCGTTATTTTATATTTGAATGCACAAATTAAAGCAGGTGCACAAGCTGTAATGGTATTTGATACTTGGGGCGGTGTATTAGGCCATTTAGAATATCGAGATTTTTCATTACGTTATATGGAAAAAATTGTTGCTGGGTTAATTCGTGAAGCAGACGGGCGTAAAGTACCAGTTACTTTATTTACGAAAGGCGGTGGTTTGTGGTTAGAAGCGATCGCAGCAACAGGATGTGATGCGATTGGTTTAGATTGGACTATCGATATTGCAAAAGCTAAAGCGCGTGTAGGGGATAAGGTTGCACTGCAAGGTAATATGGATCCAAGTGTATTATATGCTGCACCAGAACGCATTGAACAAGAAGTGAAAACGATTTTGGCAGGGTATGGTAATGGCTTTGGGCATGTATTTAATTTAGGTCATGGTATTCATCAAGATGTGCCTGTAGAAAGTCCAAAAGTGTTTGTAGATGCGATTCATCGCTACTCTCAGCCTTATAAAACAGTTTAAGGATTAAGAGAAATGAGAAATCCAATTCAAAAGCGTTTAGCTAATTTAGAAAGCTGGCAACAGATCGTATTTATGGCTTGTCTTTGTGAGCGTATGTATCCAAATTTTGCGATGTTTTGTCAGATTACGGAACAACCTCAACAGGCGAAAATTTATCACAATATTCTAAACTTAGTGTGGGAATATCTAACAGTTAAAGATGCGAATATTAATTTTGAGCATCAATTAGAGAAGTTAGAAGCTGTGATTCCAGATATTAATGATTACGACTTTTTTGGGATTGTACCAGCGGTAGATGCGTGCGAAGCATTATCGGATTTATTGCATACTATTATTGCGGGTGAATCGTTGGAACAATCTGTAAAAGTGAGTGTGCTTTCTTTACAAACAGTTGTCGCATTATTAGAAACAGAAGAGAATCGTGAATTTAGTGAAAAAGAGTTAAAAGATAATCCACTAATTAGTGATGAATTAGATGTGCAATGGGCGATTTATCGTACCCTAAACGAATTAGAAAAGCGGGATATTGAGGTGATTAACGGGTTAAAAAATGAGATCCGTGCCACAAAAATCAGCAATATAGGCATAGAAATTAATAATTAATGTGACTTTTTTCTAATTTTAAGCATAAATTACTTTTCATCTGATAAAAGTTAGATTAATCTGATGGCTCGTGACAAGGCTTGAGCTGGGGTGGAAGAACGGATATTCACCAATTAAAACTATCTCGGCTTTCGATAAAGAAATTGAAACAGAGATAATCTATTCAATTTATAACCATAGTAAATTTATAGAGGGTAATTATTTATGAACAAGACTGAATTAGTTGATGTAATTGCGCAAAACACTAAGTTAAGCAAAAAGGATGCTAAAGCTGCATTAGAAGCAACTTTAGATGCAATTACAGCAAGCCTTAAAGCAGGTGATCCAGTACAATTAATTGGTTTCGGTACATTCAAAGTTAACCAACGTCAAGAACGTACTGGTCGTAACCCACAAACTGGTAAAGAAATTAAAATCCCAGCAACTAAAGTACCAGCATTCGTTTCAGGTAAAGCATTAAAAGACGCTGTAAAATAAGAAACGTTTTTTGAACAATAAATAAGCCGCTTTAATAGCAGGAAAATTGTTGATAAAGGCCTAGACAAAAAACTAGGCCTTTAATCTAATCGGGATATAAGAGAATACCCGAATGTTAAAATTTCTACCCTCCGTGCAGTAACTCGAGATGATAAGGTCTCGAATAACTTGTTTCAGAAAAACAGATAGTCTGTAGAGTTGATTGTGTAATCAATTTTGAATTTATTCAAAAAGACGTAGTACCACTGTATTGTGCCAATAATGGGCATCTGCTATTGATTTGGTGTGATTGTTTAAAATAAAGGTTATATTACTGCCATCTTTACCAGAATGGTTTAGAAGAAGCTAACCAACTCTGCTGTTTAATATTAAGAAGAAAAACGATATATTGTTGTCATGATGAGACAATGGAGCAGAGCTTTGCTAATGTGAAAAAGTATTATGGCATATCGTTATATGCGTTATCGTGGATTAGCGAAAGTGTAAATGTAATATTTTTTGGCTGTGATGGCATAAAATATAAAGAAGATAGCTTTGATATTATGGGCTTTATTGTGTTTTCAGTGGGGCTTAAGAGACTTTATTACATGGATTGTGTTGAAAATCATATG
>NZ_JAQIBB010000113.1:0-8966 GCF_027920745.1 Gallibacterium faecale
TGGTTTTGAGGCACTACGTACCTTAGATAGTAATAATGATAATAAATTTGATGCGAAGGATAGTGCATTTAATCAAGTAAGGGTATGGCAAGATAAAAACCAAAATGGGATTACAGAAAACGGAGAATTATTGACACTTAACTCATTAGGTATTACAGCAATTAACTTAGATTATCAATTTAAAAATGGTGAGTTTTACCAAGGAAATGAGTTATTAGCAAAAGGTAATCTTGTCCGTAATAATAAAAATTATGATATTGCTTCTATTAATTTCTTGGCCAACCCTCGGGGTCATACGATCACAAATGTACAGGGTGGAAAGATTACATCAACTCAAAAAGATGAACGTATCGCGGCAATGACCAGCTTTACTGCGACAACAGATGAATCTCGTACATTAGATGCTACAGCGTTAGGTGTAGTGAATATTGAAGCGGGTGGTGGTAATGATACTTTACAAGGAAATGATAAGGATAACTGGTTAGTTGGTGGTGCGGGTAGTGATACTTTCTTCGGTGGAGCCGGAGAAGATGTACTCATTATTGATGGCGATGATTTATCAGAAAATATTCACGGTGGTGCAGATAATGATATTGTCCAAGTAATTGGTAATAAAGGCGTAACGTTAGATCTTGGGGCAGCAGAAGTTGAAGTGGCCAATGGTGGACGTGGTGATGATTTCTTCTACTCTTCAGGAAATAGTTCGGTTTTTGTACGCGGTGGTGATGGCAATGATACCATAATAGGTAGTATCGCAAATGATGCTCTGGCGGGCGAAAACGGTGATGATTTTATTTCTGGTAGTGAGGGTGATGACGTAATCCGAGGCCATCGTGGTAAAGATATACTTTCTGGTGATAGTGGAAATGACCTAATTTATGGCGGTACTGATGACGATAAATTGTTTGGTGGGGCAGGAGATGATGCTCTCATTGGGGAAAGTGGTGACGACTTCATAGATGGTGGAAGCGGAGATGATATCGCAGAATATTCAGGTAAGTTCGAAGAATATGAAATTACTAAATTAGAAAGCGGTATCTTAATTAAAGATAAAGTTCAAGGGCGTGATGGTACAGATTTCTTAATTAATGTTGAAAAAGCCGCCTTTACAGACATTCAAGATTATATACTCCCATCTGTTGAGCATGATTTAGGTGGAATTGATAATGCTGTACCTGTTATGGATATTATTGCAGTCGATAAAAATGGTCAAAGTTTAGATGGAAAACGCAGCTTTATCATTACTCAAGCACAATTATTAGCAAATGATATTGATCTTCAGGGTGATACTTTAATTGTTGCAGAAGCGTTTGATGTTCGTGGTGGTACTTTGAGTGTGACAGAAAATTTTGATATTCAATTTACACCAGATCCAACTTATCAAGGTGTTGCTGGCTTTAAATATCACTTGATGGATAACAAAAATCTATCCGGTATTATTGTGGGCGGTAAAGAACGTTTTGCGCAAGTTTATTTTAAGACGCCAGATCTACCGACCGATCCTCTCTTCTATGAGCAATACTATTTACAAGAATCTAAAGTAATTGGAGCATGGGAACATTATACAGGTCAAGGTATAAAAATTGGTCAGTTTGAACCTAGTGGCCCATTTTCGGTCGCTGAAGAGGTGGCTGATTATCGTAATCCAGAATTACGTGCAAATATTGATAAAAATTGGCGCTATGGATATGAATTTACTACACGTGAGGAAGATAAACTCTTTAGTAAACATGCAACGGAAGTAGCAAGTGTAATGGTGGGTGCACGCAATGGCGAAGACGGTGTCGGGGTTGCTTATAATGCGACATTAGCTAGCTATTGGGTTGGTGCAGATACGAGAAGTTTAGCAAAAATGAAAGACTATGATGTGGTTAATCATAGTTGGGGACGTAAAGAGAATTTTGTTAAACAGCTCCAAAACGAAAAAGATCAGGCGGTTGCAGATAAATGGTTAACAGATAATTATCGTGCGGCACTAACACAAGGGCGGAAAGGCTTAGGCACTGTTATTGTTAATTCAGCCGGTAATGAACGGATGGAAGGTGGCAACGCTAACTACTCTTACTTAACATCCTCTCCTTATACTGTTGTCGTTGGTGCAGCAGAGTTAGATGATAACCACAAGACAGTGATTGCACCTTATTCCAATGCGGGCGCTAGTGTATTAGTTTCTGCCCATGGTTCTCATGTTGTAACCACATCTCGTCGTCTAATTAATGCAAATGGCGGTACATTAGGCTCAGAGTCAGCTTCAGTGAATGGTACAAGTTATTCTGCGCCAATTGTGACGGGTATTATTGCTCTGATGTTGGAAGCAAATCCGAACTTAGGTTATCGAGATGTACAAGAAATTTTATCGTTGACAGCAACAAGTGAAAATGTCTTGACCGGTGATTGGCAATGGAACGGTGATAGCACATGGAATAATGGTGGTCGCCATGTTAGTCATGACTTCGGTTATGGATTGGTTGATGCAAAAGCCGCAGTGCGGTTGGCAGAAAATTGGCATATGCAATCGACATATGATAATCAAACACGTTTAGAGCATATTTATCGTTCCGGTAAATTAGATCAACAAATTGATGATAATGGTGGTCGTCAGTTCTCTGTTACGGTAAATAGTTCAACACTACGTGTCGAAAATGTGAGTGTCACAGTCAATTTAACTCACTCACGTGCCAGTGATGTTGCCTTGAAATTAATTTCTCCGTCAGGTACTGAATCTTTACTCTTAAATGAAGCGGGTAAATCAAAAGATAATCCGGAAGGTGATAAAACATTTAATGGTAGCCAAACACTCCAATATACCTTTAATACTGCCTTATTAAGAGGTGAAAGTGTTGTGGGTGAATGGAAGCTCCAAGTATTCGATACAACAACAGGTGAAACAGGAACATTACATGATTGGAGCCTAAGCTTTGAGGGCTTTGCTAATAATACTAATGATACATATGTTTATACCGATGAATATAAATACCTCAGTAAAACACGTAGTTCATTACAAGATACTGATGATGGTTTCGATATCGTCAATGTTGCTGCAATGAGTGGCAATATGTTCGTTGATTTGAATATGGGCTTCGGGAATTTAAATGGTAGTTTCCTCTTTATGAATGAAAGTCAGATCGAAGGGGTAATTAGTGGTGATGGTGATGATCATTTAGTCGGAAATGCGTTAGATAATCTACTCATTGGTGGTCGAGGCAATGATCAATTAGAAGGTGCTGCGGGAAATGATACATTATATGGTGCTCAAGGTAATGATACTTTAACCGGTGGAGACGGCTTTGATACCTTTGTTGTAAATAAAAATGCGAATACAACAGACACGATTACCGACTTTAAAGTGGGAGTGGATCGCTTAATTTTAGCTGAATTCCCTGGTCTTAAACGTCTTGATTTACGACAAGATGGACAAGATACCATATTGTCTTTAGGTAATAATCAATATGTACGCTTTACGAATTTACAGGCAAGTAGTTTAAGCCTAAATAATGTCGTTATTCTTGCAGAAAAATATAATACATTATATATGGAAAAATATAATGGATATGGTTTTGCGAGTGATACGTCAGAAACTGCATTACCGGATGTTGGCGTAGCTTATTGGGGTACAGCTGGCGATAATCGAATTTTTGGCGGTGAAGGTGCAGATACTTTATATGGCGGTATGGGTAATGATCTACTCGTTGGCGAACATCAAAGTAATGGTCAAACAGGTGGAAATGATCTCTTATATGGTAATGAAGGTAATGATCACATCTTAGGTGGTGGTGGCCATGATACCCTTGACGGCGGTGATGGCGACGATATCTTAGAAGGGGGTGCTGGTAATGATACATTACACGGCGGTGCTGGATCAGATAGCCTTTCTGGTGGCGATGGTAATGATGTTATTTATTTAGAAGGTGACGATGCAGCTAGTGGCCATCAAAATAAGTATTATGCAACAAATCAAACTTTAACAGGTGTTGAGATTAATAAGGCATTAGCGATTGGTGGTAGCGGTTCAGATCGTTTTGTTGTTGTAAAAGATAATTCACCTGGTGTTGGAAAAGGATTGCTGAAAAATCTCATTGTTGATTTTGATGTGAATGATCCAAATGAAAAAATTGATTTATCACAATATGATATAGGATTACTCAATATTGAAATGCAAGAGTTTGTCATTGATGGTGGATATATCACAAGGATTTGGCTAGGTAAACCAAGTGAAAATACACAATACATTAGCTTGTATAATGTCCGTATTAGTCAATTAAAACAAAGTCACTTTATTGAGCCTGCAACAGTTAATCCATTACCACGACTACAAGAAACCTTTAATGGGGGTAGCGGTAATGATACTTTACAAGGTAATGCAGTTGGCAATTATTTTGATGGCAAAGCGGGAGCTGATACGATGATCGGCTTGGAAGGTGATGATGTTTATGTAGTTGATAATAGTGGCGATAAAGTTATCGAAGCGAATGAATCTGGCTATGATATTGTCAAGTCAACAATTTCATATCGTCTTGCAGACAATGTTGAAGAGTTGCAATTACTTGGTAGCAGTGCAATTAATGGTACAGGAAATCGCTTAAACAACCGTATTGTCGGTAATAGTGGTAACAATGTTTTAGATGGCGGTTTAGGCGATGATACCTTAATTGGTGGTGAAGGTAATGATACTTACTTGGTTGATTCTACCTTAGATACCGTTATTGAGAAATTTAATCAAGGTGTAGATCTTGTTCGTAGTAGTGTGTCTTTCACGCTATCGGATAATATCGAAAATCTTGAGTTAATAGGGGATCAACACATTGCTGGTAATGGAAATAGTGTTAATAACAAACTGCTGGGTAACCAAGGGCATAATCGCCTGATGGGGTATGCTGGTAATGATACACTCCAAGGCCGACAAGGAAATGATATTCTATTTGGTGGCCAAGGCAATGATACCTATGTGTTTGCTCGTGGTGACGGTATTGATGTGATTATGGAAGAACAAGGTAATGATACTTTACGTTTTACTGAAGTTAATCATGATCAATTATGGTTTAGTCGTTCTGAAAATGACTTAATTATTGGTGTTATTGGTACACAAGATAATGTCATTGTAAATGACTTTTATAATCCGCAGTTAGATCACAAGGTAGAAAATATTGTGGCAGGTAATAAACGATTAAGTTATGCACAAGTGGACAATTTAGTAAATGCAATGTCTAATTTTGCTGTTCCGAGTGCTGGACAAATCAATTTACCTCAGGATTACCAAGAACAATTGACCCCAGTATTAGCGGCAAACTGGCGTTAATATATAGGTGAGGGATAAGAGGTGACATAATTTTTATGTTACCTCTTTTTTTTGAAAAGAGAAGAAGTGGAATGAATAATGCGTTATCTGCATTAGTAATTTTGGCCCGTTATCATGGGATAGCTGTCAATGCAGACGATATTACTCATCAATTTGATCCCGATAATACGGGATTAGATTTAACTCGTTGGCAGTTAGCTGCACGATCATTAGGATTACAAGTTAAAGCATTAAATAAATCAGTTGATAGATTAGGATATATGCATTTACCCGTTCTCGTTTGGGACGAAAATGAAAGACAACATTTTATTTTAGCGAAAATAGATAAACAGCAAAATAAATATCTTATTCATGATTTAACAAAAGGCGAGCCTTGTGTGCTGACAGCGGAAGAATTTAGTGAACGTTATACAGGGAAAATTATTGCACTAACTTCACGCGCCTCTGTGTTAGGTGCATTAGCCAAATTTGATTTTACTTGGTTTATTCCGGCTATTATTAAATATCGCAAGATTTTCACTGAAGTTATCGTTGTTTCTTTGGTGATACAGATTATTGCGCTCATTACACCTTTATTTTTTCAGGTTGTGATGGACAAAGTTTTAGTTCATCAAGGTTTCAGTACCCTTAATGTTATTTCGATAGCTTTATGTATTGTGGTTATCTTCGAAATTCTCTTAGGTGGAATGAGAACCTATATTTTTGCACATACAACAAGCAGAATCGATGTTGAACTAGGAGCAAAATTATTTCGACATTTACTAGCTTTGCCGCTTGCATACTTTGAATCCAGACGAGTGGGAGATACGGTTGCTCGAGTAAGAGAGTTAGAACAAATACGACAATTTTTGACTGGGCAGGCATTAACGTCAGTGCTCGATCTTTGTTTTTCAATCGTGTTTTTAACTGTTATGTGGTTCTATAGTCATTGGCTTACGTTAGTCGTGCTGATTTCATTGCCTTGTTATATTTTATGGTCAATTCTGATTACACCCATTTTACGTAAACGATTGGATGAAAAGTTTGCACGAAATGCAGATAATCAGTCTTTTTTAGTTGAATCAGTAACCGCAATGAATACTGTTAAATCTATGGCTATATCACCACAGATGATTAACCATTGGGATAAGCAGCTTGCGAGTTATGTCACGGCAGGATTTAGAGTAACAAAAATTGCTACAATTGGACAACAAGGTGTACAACTGATCCAAAAATTAGTGATGGTGATTAATTTATGGTTAGGAGCTCATTTAGTTATTAGTGGTGATTTAAGTATTGGCCAGTTAATTGCGTTTAATATGCTTGCCGGGCAAGTAACTACGCCTGTCATTCGGTTAGCTCAATTATGGCAAGATTTTCAACAAGTGGGCATTTCTGTAGAGCGACTAGGGGATATTTTAAATACACCAACTGAAAATCCAAAAAGTAAAATTGCTTTACCTTCTATTCGAGGGGATATTGAATTTCAACAAGTACATTTTAAATATCGTCCAGAGGGTAATGAAATTTTATCCGATGTTTCTTTCTCTATTAAAGCAGGACAAGTCATTGGGATTGTAGGAAGATCAGGATCTGGAAAAAGCACAATCGCCAGATTAATTCAGCGGCTATATATTCCTACTCATGGTCAAATCTTAATTGATAAACAAGATATATCTCTTGTTTCACCAGATTGGTTACGCCGTCAAATTGGCGTGGTATTACAAGAAAATGTGTTATTAAATCGTAGTATTCGTGACAATATTGCTATTGCACAACCAGGTATTGCCATTGAACAAGTTATTAAGGCTGCTAAATTAGCAGGAGCTGATGAGTTTATTTCCACTCTACCACAAGGATATGATACGATTATTGGTGAGCAAGGTGCCGGCCTTTCAGGCGGTCAGCGGCAACGAATTGCGATAGCAAGAGCACTTATTACTAATCCACGGATCCTAATTTTTGATGAAGCAACTAGTGCATTGGATTATGAGTCAGAACGTATTTTAATGCAAAATATGAAGGCCATCTGCCATGGTAGAACAGTCATTATTATTGCACATAGATTGTCCACTGTCAGAGATGCGGATGCGATTTTTGTCATGGAGAAAGGCAAGTTAATTGAAAGAGGTAGTCATGATGAACTACTGGCTCAAGATAACAGTTTTTATCACTATTTAAATCAACTTCAAACGAGACAATAAGGTCATACGATGAATGTAAAATGCCAAGCTTTTAAGGATTTTTTAGTACGTTATTGTCAGCAATTTAGAGCAGTTTGGAAAATACGTCGCCAGTTAGATAATGTGGAACGTACAGAGGATGAATATCAATTTTTACCGGCTCACTTAGAACTTATTGAAAAACCTGTTTCTGCACTACCTCGTTGGATTGCTCGATTGATTATGCTGTTAACGATTATTGCTGTTATTTGGGCAATATTGGGCAAGGTAGAGATTGTTGCATCTGCGACAGGTAAGTTAACTTATACAGGTAAGAGCAAAGTTATCCAGTCTGTTGAAACAGCCATTGTAAAAGGGATTTTTGTTAAAGATGGACAAAAAGTCACTCAAGGACAAAAACTGTTAGCGCTTACTACCTTAGGTGTAGAGGCTGATTTTGAAAAAACAAAAAAAGCATTAAAAGATGCGAGGTTAGCCGTAGCTAGAAATGAAGCTTTGTTAGAGACTATGGTAACAAAAAAATCGCCAACATTAGTTTTACCTAATGGATTAAATAAAACAGATGTTGATGTGGTAAATGCACAAAATTTAATTGTGGAACAATTTAATGCGTATATTAAGCAACGTGAACAGGCGGAATCATTATTAAAACAACGTGAAGCTGAGCGAGAGACGGCGTTATATCAAGTTGAAAAATATCAAGGATTAGAAAAAATTGAAGCAATACGCTTAAATGATTTAAAAAGTCTGTATGAAAAAGCTGCTTTATCCAAACATAGTTTTTTTGAACAAGAAACGAAAGTTATTGAAATTAGAAATGAACTAAGATCACAACAAAATAAACTAGTTGAAATTGAAGCGAGTATTAAGCAAGCTAGAGATGCTTATGATCTTTTATTATTTTCATTTCGGCGAGATACGCAGGATGCACTAAGACAAGCCCGAGAACAAGTTGAACAACTAGTTTTTGAAGAGCAAAAATTGGCTCAACGTCAAAGTACGACATCAATTACTGCACCTGTCACAGGCACAGTACAACAATTGAATGTACATACCATCGGAGGTGTGGTGACAGATGCACAAAACTTAATGGTTATTGTACCTGAGGAAGATAAATTGGAAGTAACGGCATCGATAAGTAATAGTGATATTGGATTTATCGAAGTTGGACAACCAGTTACTATAAAAATAGAAGCTTTTCCATATTCGAGGTATGGCTATATTACAGGAACAGTACGCTCAGTGAGTTTTGATGCTATTGAGGATAAAGATCTTGGATTAGTTTTTTCAAGCATTATTAGTATTAATCAAGATTATTTAATTATTGAAGGCAAAAAGATCCCTTTAAGTGCAGGGATGCGTGTTACAGCAGAAATTAAAACAGGTAAACGTCGAGTAATTAGTTATTTATTAAGTCCACTACAGGAAACTCTGAGTGAAAGTATGAGAGAAAGATAATCTATCTTTTATAAAAAAGCTGGAGTTTAAATCCAGCTTTTTACATATTA
>NZ_JAQIBB010000114.1:0-8365 GCF_027920745.1 Gallibacterium faecale
ATTTTATGCCTTTATCTCATTTTATTTACAAGGATAGGATTATTTCTGATCCTCTAAGATATCAACACGCCCACCACTATGTTTCCAACGATTTTTTCGGCTTTCTGTCCAACCGTCCATACTTTTTTGGATAGCTTGCTGTTCTTGTGGCGAAAGTGCTTTCATTTCTTCTTGGGCTGGTGTAGTTAATTTTGCATTACTAATTGCTTGGTGAATATTACTATAAGCTTTTTGTTGCATTTCGAGTGCTTTTGCCCCTTCACCTTTACCATTGTAGGCATCTTGAATTGATTGATTAATTTGGTCGATTGTTAAGCCATTTTTGTGAGGAGTAGGTGTAGTTAAAGTAGTTTCTTGTGCAGCATAAACTACAGTATGAGTAACAAGAATCGCAAATCCCATAGAAACAACGAGCTGTTTAGTATTTTTCATCTTTATTCTCCTTAAGAGTTAGCACAAAAAGGCGATTGATATATATCCTTAAATAGCTGAGGATCAATAGTGAGTTTAAATGGAAAGGATAAATTGTTCAATAAATATTCGATAACAAAAATACAACAAAAAATCCTCACTTTATACTTAGATAAAATGAGGATAATTCATAAGATTAGTCTAGAGTCAGCCTAACGTTTCCAATTTTTTAGTGCATCAGCAAAAGCATTGCCCATAGAGGATGACTGAAAATTGGATCTTTTTGCTGGTCTATTTTTAGGTTCAGTCGTTGTAGAATGCGGTTTACCGCTTTGTTCATTTAAACGCATAGTTAAGGCAATACGTTTACGATCTACGTCAACTTCTAAAACTTTTACTTTAACAATATCGCCAGTTTTTACCACATCGTGCGGATCTTCAACAAATTTTTCGCTCAATGATGAAATATGTACTAAGCCATCTTGATGCACACCAATATCGACGAAAGCACCGAAGTTGGTAACATTAGTCACAGTTCCTTCTAAGATCATACCCGGTTTCAGATCGCTAATTTGTTCTACACCCTCTAAGAAAGTTGCTGTTTTAAATTCACCACGTGGGTCACGTCCTGGTTTTTCTAGCTCTTTCAGAATGTCAGTCACGGTAGGTAAACCAAAACGTTCATCAGTAAATTGAGTCGCATTTAATTGACGGATTGCAGAAGTATTGCCCATTAATTCAGCAAGGGATTGATGGGTTGCTTGTAAAATTTTCTCTACCACAGGATAAGCTTCAGGGTGCACACTAGATGCATCAAGAGGATTATTACCATCAATAATTCGCATAAATCCAGCACATTGTTCAAAGGCTTTTGGTCCTAAACGTGGTACTTTCTTCAACTGTTCACGGTCGGCAAAACGCCCATTTTCATCACGATAAGCGACAATATTTTGTGCTAATGTTTTGCTCATTCCTGCTACTCGCGCTAGTAATGGCGCAGACGCAGTATTGAGATCCACGCCTACCGCATTTACACAATCCTCTACCACGGCATCTAACTTACGAGCTAATTGTGCTTGATTGACATCGTGTTGATATTGCCCTACACCAATTGCTTTTGGCTCAATTTTTACGAGTTCAGCAAGCGGGTCTTGCAAACGACGTGCAATTGAAACTGCACCACGCAAAGATACATCTAGTTGTGGGAATTCTTGTGCAGCGAATTCAGAGGCAGAATAGACAGACGCGCCTGCTTCACTAACAACCACTTTTTGTGCAGACCAATCAGGCTTCGCTTTGAGTAAAGTCGCAACAAAACGTTCAGTTTCACGAGAAGCCGTACCATTACCAATGGCGATCAGATCAACATGATATTTTTTCCCTAATTGATAAAGTGTTGCGGCAGCTTGTGCTTCTTGTCCGGTATGCGGATAGATAGTAGCGGTATCCAGCAATTTTCCTGTGTTATCAACGATTGCCACTTTTACACCAGTTCGTAAACCAGGATCTAATCCCATTGTATTTTTAGCCCCCGCTGGAGCAGCCATTAATAGTGCAAACAGATTTTTGGCAAAGACGTTAATTGCCTCTTCTTCAGCACGTTCACGCAATGCTGCCATTAACTCTGTTTCTAAATGTAAGGCAACTTTAATTTTCCACGTCCAGGAGATCACTTGTTGTCGCCAACTATCGGCAGGTTGCCCTGTGAATTGAATATTAAGGTGCTGACGGATAATCTCTTCACAATAGCTAGCACTATTTTCTTCTTGTTCAGGATCAGCATTAAGCGATAATGTAAGAATGCCTTCATTCCTACCTCGTAACATCGCTAACGCACGGTGTGATGGCACATTTTTCAGTAATTCGTGATGATCAAAATAGTCGCGGAATTTTTCGCCTTCATCCTCTTTGCCTGCAATCACTTTGGCAGTAATTTCAGCATTATTAGTGAGATAAGAACGTACTTTTGCCAATAGTTGTGCATCTTCAGCAAAACGTTCCATTAAGATATATCTTGCACCATCTAAAGCAGCTTTACTGTCAGTAATACCTTTGTCTGCGTTGATGTAATCTTGTGCTGTGGTTTCTGGGTGGTGATGTGGTTCATGCCAAAGGAGATCTGCAAGCGGTTCTAGCCCTGCTTCAATCGCAGTTTGTCCACGAGTACGACGTTTCGGTTTATAAGGCAGATAGAGATCTTCTAATTCGGTTTTACTTTGCGTATTTTCAATTGCTTGACGTAATTCATCAGTCAATTTGCCTTGTTCTTCAATTGATTTCAAAATGGTCTGACGGCGATCATCTAATTCACGTAAATAGAGTAAACGTGTTTCAAAATGACGTAGTTGTGTATCATCTAAACCGCCGGTAACCTCTTTACGATAACGAGCAATAAATGGAATGGTATTTCCTTCATCTAATAAGGTAATTGCGGCAAGAATTTGTTTACTTTGAACATTCAGTTCATCGGCAATAATTTGGCTAATAGTTTGGTTTAACATCACTTTTTCATTCTATCTTAAAAAATCACCGCCCAATTATAGGCGGTGATAATAAAAAATGGAAAGGGAAACAGTAGTGTTTATTTTTTACAGTGTTGTTTATACAACGCCATAATGACTTCTCGTACTACATTGCGCTGTGTTTCAGGCAATGCAAGGAAATGATTAAATAATACTTTATCTTGGCTTTGAGCAAGATTTTCCCATTGATATTCATCTAGCACTTTGATTTTTCTTAGCTCACCTGCCTCTAAACTTTCTAATTTTTCTTTAGATATTAGGTCTGTCAGGTTTAACCGCAACCAAGCAGCCAAGGTCCGTAATTTATCTATGCGAGGAATACTCTCACCTCGCAGCCATTTTGCTGCGGTATGTGGAGTAATAGGTGTGCCATGGTAACGTAAATTGAATTCTCGTTCGAGAACATTTCCTCTAGCTTGATAGCCTTTGGCAATAAGTCCTTTTTTTAGAGCATCCGCAAAACGCTGTTTATCATGTTGGTAATGAAATATTTTCTCGTCTTTTTTCATAGTTGCGAAAGCTATCATTACCGTATAAAAAATTGTAACTAGCATTGATAAAAATTACATATTGATCAAAAATAGTTACGTTAATGATTTTGTTATATGATGATAAGTAAATAGATTTTTGTTTTAATGGGAAAACAAATAGTTTCAAAGCAACGTGTTGCGGATTATGGAGAGGTTTATACTCAAGAACGAGAAGTCAACGCAATGTTGGACTTAGTTAAGTCGCAAACCGAATCTTTAGATAAAACCTTTCTAGAGCCTGCTTGTGGAACGGGAAACTTTTTGCTGGAAATCCTACGCAGAAAATTAGTGGTTGCTGCAAAAAATTACCAATCACCAAAGAAAGCAAAAGGGAAAAAAGTCCCTACCCAATATTCTTATGAGCGAGATCTTGTATTAGCGGTGAGTAGTTTATATGGCATTGAATTATTAGCCGATAATGTGCGTCGTTGTCATCAGCGTTTATTAGATTATGCTGTACAAGAATATCAACGCCTATTTCCTGACTCAATAAAAACCGAATGTATTAAAACAATTGAGTGTTTGTTAACACTCAATATTGTGCATGGCAATGCCTTAACAATGGAAGTTGCTGCTGAACGTTTGAAATCACCGATTATCGGTTCTGCAGAAGAACAAGCGTATGCTAAAAAAGCCATTATGTTTTCCCATTGGGGTTTTATTGAATACAAGGTGAAACGTCATCAATTTCTATATTGGGGATTAGTTGATGGGCAATATTCCGCTACTGCAAGGAACATGCCTAATAATAAAGTATCTGATCCATACCGTTCTGTGGATCAAGAAAGTTTTTGTCATTTTTTACTAATTGGTGAAACTTATGAGGAAGAGTTCCGTAATGTCCAAGCAAATTTACAACCCTGATGTACTCTCTTGTATTGCTAATTTATCTAGTGATGAAGTGTTTACTTCACCACAATTAGCTAACCAATTATTAGATTTATTGCCACCAGAATTATTTAGTGATCCAACAACAACATTTCTTGATCCTTGTAGCAAATCTGGTGTTTTTTTGCGTGAAATCACTAAACGGTTAATTAAAGGGTTAGAAAGCCATTTTCCAGATTTACAAGAGCGATTAAATCATATTTTTACCAAACAAATTTTTGGTATTGGTATTACCGAATTAACTGCCCAATTAAGTCGGCGTAGCCTTTATTGTTCACGACATGCTAATGGTGAATATTCGGTGTGTACGGCGTTTGCAGAGGCAGATGGCAATATTTTTTATACCTCGCTACTACATCAATGGCAGAGCGGGCGTTGTGTTGAATGTGGTGCAAGCCAAGAGGTTTTTGAGCGTGGGGAAGCATTAGAAAGCCATGCTTATCATTTTATTCATTCTTACAGTCCTTTTTTTGAACAATATAAAGATATGAAATTTGATGTCATTATTGGGAATCCACCTTATCAATTAAGTGATGGCGGAGCACAAGCAAGTGCAAGACCGATTTATCAAAAGTTTGTAGAACAAGCAAAAAAATTACAACCTGAATATTTAGTGATGATTATTCCTGCTCGTTGGTATGCAGGTGGTAAAGGCTTAGATGAATTTAGAATGACAATGTTACAAGACCAACAAATTCGGGAATTACATGATTTTCCAAATTCTCAAGACTGTTTTGCAGGAGTAGTTATTGAAGGAGGGATTTGTTATTTCCTTTGGCAAAAAGGAACAACAGGAATGACAACTGTATTTTCATATGAAAATGGTCGGGTTATTTCCCAAGCAACCAGATATTTACAAGAAAAAAATCTTGAAATTTTTATTCGCGATAATCAAGCGATAAATATTCTTCATAAAATTCTAGGATTTAACGAAAATAATTTTAGTCAGTTAATTAGTTCAAGAAAGCCGTTTGGCTTTGCAACTACTTTTAAAGGTTATGCACGAACCAAAGATAACACAGTCAAATTTTATGCGAATAAAGAAGTAAATTATATATGTCGAGATGATGTAAGAATGAATCAAGATTGGATTAATCTACATAAGGTATTTATTTCATATGCTTATGGGATGGGCAATGAGGCACCATATCAAGTTATAAATAAACCATTCTTAGGTGAACCAAATAGCTGTTGTTCGGAAACTTATCTTGTAATTGGACCATTTGAAAAAAAAGAAATTGCTGAGAATGTTATTTCATATATATGTACTAAATTTTTTCGTTTTATGGTTTTTCTGAAAAAAAATACTCAACATGCAACAAAAAATACATACCAATTTGTTCCAATGCAAGATTTTTCCCAACGTTGGGATGATCAAAAACTCTATACAAAATATAGCTTAACGGAAGAAGAAATTGCCTTTATTGAGTCGATGGTACGCCCAATGGAGATCATTGATGTCGAATAATTATTTACTACCTTTACAACAACCCAAGATTTATGCGTATAGTGATATTCGTTACCCCAATATGTTAAAAGTGGGCTATACCGAGAGAGAGGTTGAGCAACGCATTGCGGAACAATACCCTGTAAAAACTCCAAGCAAAAGCTATCAGATTGAATTAAACGAACTGGCAGTACGTGATGATGGTTCTTACTTTAATGATCACGAAATACATCAAATGTTGATCAAGATGGGGATTAGACGTAGTGAAGGGGAATGGTTTGCCTGTGATGTAACTAAAGTTAAAGAAGCGATTGTTGCGGTGCGTAATCGAATTTCTCCAGTAAAAAATCGTATATTCGATTTTGCGATGCGTCCAGAACAACGCACGGCTGTTAAGAGAACCGCTGAATATTTCACTTCATTTAAATTAGATCCTAAAAATAAGAATAAAGATCCAAAATTCCTTTGGAATGCAAAAATGCGGTTTGGTAAGACATTCGCAACATATCAATTAGTTAAAGAAATGCAATGGCGAAGAGTCTTAATTTTAACTTTTAAACCAGCGGTTAAAACAGCATGGCAAGAGGATTTACAACAGCATACTGATTTCATTGATTGGCAGTTTGTGCATAAAGACAATATTGAACAAGCTCTAGCCATTAAGCAACAAAGTGAAAACTTAAACAAACCGCTAATTTGTTTTTTATCTTTACAGGATTTGCACGGTAGAACAGCAAAGGGTGGTATTAAGAAACAACATCGCTGGATTTATGAGATTAATTGGGATTGTGTGGTGTTTGATGAATACCATTATGGTGCATGGCGAGATAAAACCAAAGATCAATTCGATGATGGCGAGTTATCACTTGAAATCGGTGAAACTGTTGATTTAGAAGAAGATTTATTAAGCCTAACGCCTTACCATTATCTTTATTTATCTGGTACTCCATTTCGAGCGTTAAATGATGGGGAATTTATTGAAGAGCAGATCTTTAGTTGGACTTATTCAGATGAACAGCAAGCTAAAATTGATTGGGGAAATAAACCGAATAACCCTTATTTGGCATTACCAAAAATGGTGATGATGACATATCAAATGTCAGAAGATTTACGCTATATTGCTGAAAAAGGAGAAAACAATGAGTTTGATCTCAATGAATTTTTTGCAGCAACTGGTGAAGGCGAGCAAGCTCAATTTAAGCATATTAATGAAGTACAACAATGGTTGAATTGGTTACGTTATGGTGGTGAACAACAGTTATCTTATACAGGTATGGAAAAACCACCAATGCCTTATAGTGATGTGAGTTTGTTAGGAAATTTATTACATACAGTATGGTTTTTACCTTCTGTGGCTTCTTGTTTTGCGATGCGTAATTTATTAGCTCAACTACAAAATCAGTTTTATCATGACTACACTGTGGTTGTGGCAGCTGGAAGTCAGGCAGGTATTGGGGAAAATGCCTTACCACCAGTGCGTAAAGCAATTGGTGAACGACCATTAGCAACTAAAAGCATTACATTAAGCTGTGGCAAATTATTGACTGGGATATCAATTCCAGAATGGTCTGGTATCTTTATGTTATGTAATTTAAAAAGTCCCGAAACGTATTTCCAAGCCGCTTTTCGCGTACAAACTCCTTGGACGATGCGTAATGATAGTCAACAAGATGTTGTGATTAAAGATTATTGTTATGTGTTTGATTTTGCATTAAACCGTGCTTTATCACAGATTAGTGAATATAGCACACGTTTAAATCCAAAAGAGGATAACCCAGAAAAACAAGTTGCAGAGTTTATTCATTTTTTACCTGTCTTATCTTATGACGGTGGTTCAATGAAGAAATTTGAAGCAACAGATATTTTGGATTATACCCTGAGTGGAATAACAGCAACATTACTTGCACGTCGCTGGGAAAGTGCAATGCTTGTTAATGTAGATAATGAAACATTAGATCGTTTACGGAATAGCCCAGAAGCGATGGCAGCTTTACAAAAAATAGAGGGGTTTCGCTCTCTTAATCAAGATATTGCTACTATCATCAATCGCACAGAATCAGTAAAAGAAAAAAAGAAAAAAGCGATTGAAGAGAATCGTGATTTAACTGTAGCGGAGAAAAAGGAAATCAACGAAGATGAGAAAGAAAGGCTATCATTACGTAAGAAGATTCAAGAAAAGTTAATCAAATTTGCAACACGTGTTCCTGTATTTATGTATTTAACAGATTTGCGGGAACATAGCTTGAGAGAAGTAATAGAGGAACTTGAACCTGATCTTTTTTTATCAGTAACAGGTTTGACACAAAGAGATTTTCAACTATTAGTGAATTTAAATGTCTTTAATCAGTCGCAAATGAATGATGCTGTCTATAAATTTAAGCGTTATGAAGATGCAAGTTTAGAATATACAGGAATTAGAAAGCACAAAGAAAACTTTGTTGGTGGTTATGATACAGTAATTACAAAAACAGAATATTTAGATTTGTAATAGGCTTATCTATAGATAAGCCTCAGACTGTTGACAAACCTCTAGACATACCTCTAGAGGTTTGTAGTGATCCACTAAA
>NZ_JAQIBB010000115.1:0-8021 GCF_027920745.1 Gallibacterium faecale
AAAGTCTCTTTTTGATGTTGTATTATTTTGCGGATCATCTGCGGATCATTTTAGGTTGTATTACAGTGATATAAAAATGATGCTTATATTCATAAATCATTGTTTTTATTATTATAGTTGAATCACTGTTATATCAAATTTGGTGGAGCTGGGGGGAGTTGAACCCCCGTCCGAAATTCCTCTACCTTCAGTACTACATGTTTAGTCTAGTCTTTAATTTCACTTACTCACTGCGGACAGACACGCGATAAATAAGCTAGCTTGATTTAATTTAGTGCTTCGATCCTCAAGCGGTGGCGTCCACACGATCTCGTTTTGGATGACTTATCTGAACCCTCGTCTTACGAGCGGAAGCTGAGGAGATAAGGCTTTAAGGCAGGTTATTAAGCTGCTAAAGCGTAGTTTTCGTCGTTTGCGACTATTGTTTTGCGGTTTATTTACGAGGCCTACCGCACCTCGACATGCACCTTGGGCTTCGCTAATCCCGTCGAATCCTAGATCAGCCCCAAAATTCTCGCTATTTTAACAAAAAATATAATAGATAGAAAGGCAACATTGTCTTGATAAGCAGCAGTTGATATCAATTATTAAGAAGAGAGCCAATTATTTTGCTAGAAATTTCTAAAGTAGGACTAGATAAAAACTCAAGCATTTGGCACCTCTTCTTTAATAATGAGTGGAAAGATGATTGAAATTATAAAGTTAATAAACGCTCAAGGGATGGCGCAAAATAATAACTGCCAGTTACAGGTTTGGTAAAACCTAATAAACGGTCAGTTTTGCCATCGGTTTCACCAAACATACTGAGTAATTGTTGTTCAATATTGTGCAATGTACCACAGTAAGAGATGAAATAAAGCCCATGTTTACCGCTGGCTGTACCATAAGGCAAACTTTGACGTAAAATTTTTAAGCCTTTACCATTTTCTTTTAAATCAACACGACCAACATGAGAAGTTGGTGGCACTTCATCTAATTCAACGCTATCGGGTTTAGTACGACCAATGACTTGCTCTTGTTTATGTTGATCTAATTTTTCCCATTTATCTAATTGATGTTCCCAGCGTTGAGTAAGAACGTAACTTCCGTCTTGGTCGATACCACTAGCAACTAAACCAACTTGACGGCGTAAAGCATCGCCAGCAGGATTTTCAGTACCATCAATAAAACCAGTAAGATCGCGATCTTCCACCCAGCGGAAACCGTGATTTTCTTCTACAACTTGGATAGCCGATCCAAAAGCTTTTAGTGCTAACTGAGCTAAAGAGAAATTAACATCGTGACGTAGTGACAGGATATGAATTAATAAATCATTTTGTGTTGCTGGTGCGGCTAAATTACCTTTTCCTAATTGAGTGAATGGTTTTAATTCTTGTGCATCAGCTGCATTAGAAAGTTTACGCCAAGCGTTATGACCAAAAGCGATGACACTATGTAAATGTGCATCAGGATGTTGTTTTTGTAATGTTTCTGTCATTTTTACGACATTTTTGCACGCCTCTGCAATAGCTGCATAATCTTCAATTTTTGCTTCGATATAGATAGCGGCTTTACAGTTTTCAAATAAAATACCGGTTTGTGCTGTCATAATTTACTCCATGTTTTTGATTAAAAATAATGATTTATTATAACGCAAATAGCGTTTGAGAGATGTTGAAATTTGTCAAAGTAATCGTTTGCGTATTTTCTATTAAAATAGATTTTCATTAAGCAAAAAACTCTGTATAATGCCGCCGCAATATTTTTCATCTATTTTTTATTAACTACATAACAGAGAGATATTGCAATGCTTAGAGTAATTAAAGAAGCCCTCACTTTTGATGATGTTCTTCTCGTACCTGCACACTCCACCGTACTTCCAAATACGGCAAATCTTTCAACCCAATTAACTCAAAAAATTCGTCTAAATATTCCAATTTTATCTGCTGCAATGGATACCGTGACTGAAGCTAAAATGGCGATTGCATTAGCCCAAGAAGGTGGAATTGGTTTTATCCATAAAAATATGAGTATTGAGCGCCAAGCAGAACGTGTGCGTAAAGTGAAAAAATTTGAGAGCGGGATTGTTAATGATCCAATCACCGTACGTCCAACTACCACGCTCGCTGAAGTAGCAGAATTAACCAAGAAAAATAAATTTGCTGGATATCCAGTAACTTCAGAAAATGGAGATTTATTGGGAATTGTGACAGGGCGAGATACGCGTTTTGTTTCTGACCTTTCATTACCAGTAACAGAAGTAATGACCCCAAAAGAACGTTTAGTTACTGTGACAGATAGCGAATCATTTAATCGCGAACATATCTTTACTTTAATGCACCGTCACCGTGTAGAAAAAGTGTTGGTTGTAGATAGTGCATTTAAATTAAAAGGAATGATTACCTTAAAAGACTACCAAAAATCAGAACAAAAACCGAATGCGTGTAAAGATGAGTTTGGTCGTTTGCGTGTAGGTGCTGCTGTCGGTGCTGGTCCAGGTAATGAAGAACGTATTGATGCGTTAGTTAAAGCTGGGGTAGATGTATTATTAATTGATTCTTCACATGGACATTCAGAAGGCGTATTACAACGTGTTCGTGAAACACGTGCAAAATATCCAGATTTACAAATTATCGCGGGTAATGTAGCGACTGCTGAAGGTGCGATTGCGTTAGCTGATGCTGGAGCGAGTGCGGTGAAAATCGGGATTGGGCCGGGTTCAATCTGTACAACTCGTATTGTGACAGGGGTAGGTGTACCACAAATTACAGCGATTGCTGATGCAGCAGAAGCCTTAAAAGATCGCGGTATTCCTGTGATTGCTGATGGTGGTATTCGTTATTCAGGTGATATTGCCAAAGCGATTGCCGCAGGCGCATCTTGTGTTATGGTGGGGTCAATGTTAGCAGGAACAGAAGAAGCACCGGGCGAAATTGAACTGTATCAAGGTCGTGCATTTAAATCTTATCGTGGAATGGGATCATTAGGTGCGATGGCAAAAGGTTCATCAGATCGTTACTTCCAATCTGATAATGCTGCCGATAAATTAGTTCCAGAAGGTATTGAAGGTCGAATCGCTTATAAAGGTTATCTCAAAGAAATTATTCACCAACAAATGGGGGGATTACGTTCTTGTATGGGATTAACTGGATGTGCAACTATCGAAGAACTTCGTACAAAAGCTCAATTTGTACGGATTAGTGGAGCAGGGATTAAAGAAAGCCACGTTCATGATGTTACCATCACCAAAGAAGCGCCAAATTATAGAATGGGGTAATTTAGGCTTAAGCGATGAATAATATTTCTTTGCTAGAACGAGCTAAAGGTTGTCTTTTAGGATTAGCCTGTGGTGATGCTGTTGGGACAACCTTAGAGTTTAAGGCAAGAAAATGGATTAAAACACCACTAACCGATATGGTTGGTGGTGGAAAATTTAACCTCGAACGAGGAAAATGGACAGATGATACCTCAATGGCCATCTGTTTAGCAGAAAGTCTTATTCATTGCGATAAGTTTGATCCAATAGATCAATTAGAACGTTACTATTTATGGGCAAGTACAGGGTATAACTCAAGTACAGGTAATGCTTTTGGAATAGGTAAACATACGGTTCAAGAGTTAATTAACTTTCATCGTACCAAGCGAGCATATAGTGAAAATATAAATCCTAAATATTCAGGGAATGGTTCATTAATGCGTTTAGCTCCAATAGCTTTATATTATTTTAATCATCCTGATTTAGGAAAGTATGCTCAACTAAGTTCTAAAACAACACATGCTTCATCAGCGTGTTTACAAAGTTGTGAATATTTTGCGTATCTGTTGCAAAATGCACTGCAAGGAAAAGCTAAAGCTGAATTATTTGCTATTGATGATGATTTTGATCGTTTTGATACGTTGCAAGGAGTTATTGATTTAAGTTTTCAAACAAAAAGTGCCGAAGATATTCAAGGGAATGGTTATGTCATTAATAGCCTTGAAGCTGCTTTGTGGGCTTTTTGGCATACTGAAACATTTAAAGATGCGATTTTACTGGCAGCAAATTTAGGCGATGATGCAGATACAACTTCAGCAATTTGTGGACAGATTGCTGGTGCTTTTTATGGTATCAATCAGATCCCTCAGACTTGGCTATCTTGGTTATATCGTAGGTATGATATTGAAAATTTGGCTATGAATTTAATCTCACGATCGATAGATAACGATACCTGTGTATGAACTAGAATGAGATACAGGTTATGCTGCTAGTAAACATAAATAAGCCACGATATTTGGTGGTAATTCGTTACAAATAAAAGCAATAAAAACAGATAAGGGAAAGAATATAATTATGCTGCAAGCAATTATCTTTGATATGGATGGTGTCATTGTCGATACCGAGTATGTTGAATTTGATGCACAAAGACAATTTATGCGGGAATTATTAACCAATAATCAAGAGATTACGTTGGAGCAACATTCACAACTAGTGGGGCTTTCTGTTAAAGAAATTCCTGCAATGATCAAAAAATTGTGTTCCTCACCATTATCTGTTGCAGAAATTACAGAACGATATCAGCGTTTTACACAACAGTTATTTAGTCAATTAGATTATTTGTCGATTTTCCGTCAAGACATCAATAAAATTATTCAGTTTGCGAAACAGAATGGAATTAAGTTAGCAGTAGCATCTTCTTCCTGTAAAGCACATATTGATAATATTTTGTCGATTTGTGGAATAAAGGAAGAGTTTGATCTGATTGTGAGTGGAGAAAATTTCCAACGCAGTAAACCAGATCCAACCATTTATCGTTATACGCTGGAGCAGCTAGGTGTTAGAGCAGAGAATGCCGTAGCAGTAGAGGATTCTTTTTATGGAATGGTTGCAGCCAAAGAAGCTGGAATAACGGTGATCGGCTATCAAGAAACTCGGATGATTATCGATCAATCATTAGCAGATTATATGGGCAAAGATATGCAAGAAATTTTAGGCATAATTTGTCAATTACATCAGGAAAAGTAACTAATTTTAGCAGTACATCAGTAATTACTTTAATCAACTAGAGAAATAACATGAACAACATTCACCAACATAAAATTTTAATTTTAGATTTTGGTTCACAATACACCCAATTAATCGCACGCCGTATTCGTGAAATTGGCGTTTATTGTGAATTATGGGCATGGGACGTTGCAGAAGACGATATTCGCCATTTTGCACCAAATGGGATCATTCTTTCAGGTGGTCCAGAAAGTACAACTGAAGCAGGAAGCCCACGTGCACCAGAATATGTATTTAAAGCAGGCGTACCTGTACTTGGTATTTGTTATGGTATGCAATCTATGGCAATGCAATTAGGTGGTTTAGTTGAACCGTCTAATGAACGTGAATTTGGTTATGCATCAGTTGAAGTCGTTACACAAGATAAATTATTTGCCAATTTAGCAGATGCACATTCTGCACAAGGCAATGCATTGCTTGATGTATGGATGAGCCATGGCGATAAAGTAACGCAAATTCCGCCACAATTCCACATTTCTGCCGCAACCGAAACTTGTCCAATTGCAGCAATGGCAGATGAAGAACGCCGTTTTTATGGCGTACAATTCCACCCAGAGGTAACCCATTCTAAACAAGGCTTAGCACTATTAGAAAATTTTGTAGTTAATCTTTGTGGTTGTGAAAAACGTTGGACCGCTGAAAATATTATTGAAGATGCCGTAGCTCGGATTAAATCACAAGTAGGTAATGATGAGGTTATTTTAGCCTTATCAGGTGGTGTGGATTCATCGGTTACTGCACTATTATTGCAACGTGCGATCGGTAATAACTTACATTGCGTGTTTGTGGATAATGGTTTACTGCGTTTAAACGAAGGTGATCAAGTGATGGAGATGTTCGGTAACAAATTTGGGTTGAACATCACGCGCGTGAATGCAGAAGATCGTTTTTTAGGTGAGCTAGCAGGAGTTAGTGATCCCGAAGCAAAACGAAAAATGATTGGTAAAGTATTCATTGATGTATTTGATGAGGAGTCACATAAACATACTAACGTGAAATGGTTGGCTCAAGGGACAATTTATCCAGATGTGATTGAATCAGCAGCAAGCAAGACAGGTAAAGCACATGTGATTAAATCTCACCATAATGTGGGCGGTTTACCAGATTATATGAAACTTGGCTTAGTAGAACCGTTAAAAGAGTTATTCAAAGATGAAGTCCGTAAAATTGGTTTAGCTTTAGGGCTACCTTACGATATGCTTTATCGTCATCCATTCCCAGGTCCGGGTCTTGGTGTGCGTGTACTTGGCGAAGTGAAGAAAGAATATTGTGATCTGTTACGTCGTGCGGATGCAATCTTTATTGAAGAGTTACATAATGCAGGTTGGTATCATAAGGTGAGCCAAGCCTTTACAGTATTCCTACCAGTAAAATCAGTGGGTGTTATGGGCGATGGGCGTAAATATGATTGGGTTGTTTCATTAAGAGCAGTAGAAACTATCGACTTTATGACTGCACACTGGGCACATTTACCTTACGATCTGTTAGGTAAAGTATCTAACCGTATCATTAATGAGATTAATGGAATTTCTCGTGTAACTTATGATATTTCTGGTAAACCACCAGCAACGATTGAGTGGGAATAAAATCTTCACATTTCATAACATATCATTTTATTTCAAAATAAAGACAAAGCCTTGTTACGCAAGGCTTTTATTATTTCAATGTATTTCATAGTATTTCATAGTATTTCAAGTTATATCAAATTTTTTGCGGTATAAATGTCGGTATAATATTGCGTAACTCTTAAAAAAGATCAAAAATACCGTCAACTTAATAACGGTATATTAGGAGACATATTATGCTTACTGATACAAAAATCAAGTCTTTGAAGCCTAAAGAGAAATTGTATAAAGTTGCTGATCGTGACGGACTTTATGTTGCGGTATTAACATCAGGCTCTATTATTTTTCGATACGACTATAGAATTAATGGAAGACGTGAAACTTTGACTATCGGTAAGTATGGTGTTGATGGAATTAATCTATCTAAAGCTAGAGAGCTATTGATGATTGCTCGGAAACAAGTCAGTGAAGGAGTTTCTCCCGCTGCTGAAAAACGTAATGCGAAAAATCAAATTCGTAACGCAGAACGATTTTCTTCTTTTGCGGAAAGATATTTGGAAGATGTTAGATTAGCAGAAAGTACAAAAGCATTACGTATTGCGACTTATGAGCGAGATATCAAAAATACTTTCGGTAATAGATTGATGATAGAAATTACCTCAGATGATATTCGGCGGCATTGTGAAAAAATAAAAGAAAGAGGAGCACCATCCACAGCTATTTTTGTAAGAGATTTGATCGCAAATGTGTATCGTTATGCAATTGCTCGAGGGCATAAGTACACTAATCCTGCCGATGAAATTTCTAATTCATCTATTGCCACATTTAAAAAACGCGAGCGTGTGTTATCTCCGAGAGAAATCCATTTATTCTTTAATGCCTTGGATGAAATGCAGTCTGATTTTGCTTTACGCAAAGCGGTAAAATTTATTTTGCTAACTTTGGTGCGAAAAGGGGAATTAATCAATGCGACTTGGGACGAGGTTAATCTTAAAAACAAAGTGTGGACTATCCCAGCTGAAAGAATGAAAGCAAAGCGGACGCACAATGTTTATTTGTCAGAACAGGCACTTGATTTAATTATTGCTTTTCAAATTTATTCTGAGGGTTCTCCATATCTGTTACCAGGGAGAACAAATAGAGGAAAGCCAATTGCGAACAGTTCTATTAACCGAGTAATTGATCACTGTATTAAATATATAAACCGCGAAAAACCTCTAATTGATTATTTTACTGTCCACGATTTACGCAGAACTGGCTCAACGTTATTGCACGAAATGGGCTTTAATAGTGATTGGATTGAAAAATCTCTTGCCCACGAGCAACAAGGAGTTCGTGCCGTGTACAACAAGGCGGAATATGAAGTACAAAGGCGTGATATGATGCAAGCGTGGGCGAATAAGGTTGACGAGTGGATTAGAGGTGAAGGGATTTAG
>NZ_JAQIBB010000116.1:0-7898 GCF_027920745.1 Gallibacterium faecale
ATCTTTGTTAACTCTTACCAAGATTCAGGTTGGTTTATCGATCGTGATATTCCACAAATGGCGAAATACCATCAAGATTCTGGTTTTACGTATCAAGTCGCTGACTTTCGTCATCATGATGCCTCTGGAACAGAAAAAGTCTTTTTTATTGCCAGAACTCAAGCTGATTTATTGGAGTTAGAGCACTATTTACGTAAAACCTATGGTGATCAAACCGAAATTGTCTATGCTTCATTAAATTGCTTAGAAATTATGAATAAACAGGTTTCTAAAGGCAATGCACTTAAAAAAGCATTAGCGGATCGCCACTTCTCAGCAGAACAATGTTTAGCCTTTGGTGATGGAATGAATGATGAAAGTATGTTGGATTTCGTTGGCAAAGGCTGCATTATGGCAAATGCCAATCCAGCGCTTATCAAAGCGTTACCTCACTTAGAAATCATTGGTTACCACGGACACGAAGCTGTGGCGAGTTATTTACGAGCAATCTTTAATTTAATCTAGGCATTATATTTATGTTGTCGCTTGTTTATATTTCGATTGGTGCAGCCTTAGGGGCTTGTTCTCGTTGGGGGCTAAGCTTGTTATTAAACCCAATCTTTACAGGTTTTACTTTTGGTACTTTAATTGCAAATTATCTAGGCTGTTTTTTAATTGGTATTGCCAGCGGCGCACTCATCTCCTATCCGATGATTGGTAACGAGTGGCGCCTATTTTTTATTACTGGTTTTCTCGGCAGCTTAACGACTTTTTCTTCTTTTTCTGGCGAGGTAATTAATATTTTTCTAGATCAACAATGGTTAACAGGCGTAGGCGTTATTTGCCTCCATCTGTTTGGTTGTTTAGCTTTTACCTTACTTGGTATTGGCTTATGGCGTCTATTGATGTTGGCGTTCTAAGATTTTAAAACAACAATTATATGGATTTTTTTCATCTGCCAAGTGAGTTTGCATAAAGCTCACTTGCCACTCTTCTAAATCAATTACAGGGAAATAAGTATCACCTTCTAATACTGTATCAATTTCCGTTAGATATAAACGATCAGCCCGCACAATCATTTCTGCAAATAATTGCCCACCACCAATAATCATTACCTCAGTTTCATCTTTTACCAGTGCTAACGCTTGTTCTAAACTGGTCACAATCTCTACACCATCAATTGCTACCGCCGTTCTTGATAACACAATATTTCGACGTTTTGGCAACGGTTTTCCTATCGACTCAAAGGTTTTTCGTCCCATAATCACTGGTTTACCCAAAGTGTTTTGTTTAAACCAAGCTAAATCTGCTGGCAAATGCCATGGCATCTGATTATCTAAACCAATCACGCGATTTTTGGTCATTGCCACAATTAAACTTAATTTCATTTTCGACCTCAAGCTGGCTTCACAATATTACTTGGATAACATCCTAACACTTTGACAAAACTACAATAATTTTGTAATTCTTGTAATGCTTGCTGTGTTGCCTCTTGATGTAAATTGGCTTCAATTTCTACATAGAACATCTCTTCCCATGGTTTACCATAAATCGGACGAGACTCTAATTTGCTCATAATAATCTGATGTTTTTTAAACACCAATAACGCATCAACTAATGCCCCAGCCTGCTGAGTAGTGGACATTAACAATAACGTTTTCGCACTCACTTGCGGTGAAACCTCAACTGGTTTCTTACTTAATACAATAAAACGCGTAATATTATTGACTTGATTAGCAATGCCATCTTGTAACACTTGTAAGCCATATAATTTCCCGCCCTCAGCATTACCTAAAGCCGCAACATTAGGACGATTAATTTTTGCAACTAACTGCATTGCGTGTGAAGAGCTTTCACAATACTTAACATGGACACCTGGTAATGAATTAATAAATTGACTACATTGCTGAATAACTTGTGGATGGCTATATAAGGTATCAATTTCGGTTAATACTGTTGTTTGTGAAATTAATACACAATGCTGGATTGGATAAGTGAGTTCACCAACAAGATGTAAGTTCGTATGCTGTAACAAATCATACACATCATTAATTGAACCTGATGTCGTATTTTCAATCGGCAATACACCATAATCCGCTTTTTCTTGTTCGACTGCATCAAACACTTGTTGGAACGATTCACAACTTAACTCAATTAACTGCTTTTGCCCTCGCTCCGCATATTGACGTGCGGCTAAATTCGAATAAGAACCTAACATCCCTAAAAAAGCAATATGCACTTCATTCTTACGTTGCTGATTTAATTTATTTTGTAAATAGACTTGCTGAGTTAAAACCGAATCTTCAATAATTTTCTGAAATACTTCGGTAATATATTGCGGATTAAGCTGATAATCTTGACTATCTGCATAACGAATCAATGCATCTAATAATTGCTGTTCACGCTCAATATCACGTAACGGCTTTTTAGTAATCTCTTTACTTCTCACCACGTCATAAGCAATTTGATGTCTCTCCGCCAATAACTTTAAAATTTCCCGATCAATTTGCGTAATTTTATGGCGAATCTCTGTTAAATCTAATGTCATAATGCAGTCCATCACTTTCTTTACTTAAAAAGATGATTATAGAGAATCCATTCTCTTTAACAAGAGAATAATATTATCCCTATCACTCCCCAACAATAATCATTACGTAACAATTTTTTTTATATTAACAACAATAACAGTAACGAATTAAGTCAATTAACTTCAACTATCACAATAACTTATTTACCATTCTTTGATGTTTGCAGGGAAGGGGTAATTTATAGAAAACACTAATCAAACATATTGAAAATTTTTTTATAAAAATGTAAAATTTAATTTGACTTCATGCTAAATACGTTTAGAATTGCGCGCCGTTGTACTCACTCTTTTACTACTCAATAAGTAGTAAATACATTATCTATTTATACTCAATTTCAAGAAAGGATTTTTAGGAATATTTATGAAAAAAACGCTTTTAGCAGCTTTATTTTTAGGTGCGTCAATTTTTAGTTCTTCTGTATTTGCAGCAGACAATACATTAACAAATGATGGCACCATTAATTTTGCAGGAAAAATTGTAGCAACTACTTGTAAAGTTGATTCTACTAATACACAAGACCCATTAACAGTCACACTTCCTACTATCAATAAAAGTTTATTAGCAGAGGCAGGTAATATTAATGGTGAAACAAAATTCCAAATTCAATTAAAAGGTTGTACAGCCTCAACTGCTCAAACAGGGCCAAATAAAGATATTAATACTGTTCGAGCATTCTTTAATGGGAATAATATCAATCAAAATGGCCGTTTAACTAATAAATCTGGTAATGGTTATGCATCTAATGTAGATATTCAAATTCTAAATGCAAATAAAACAGTTTTAAATTTAAGTAATCAAGATATTGCTACTCAAGATGCAGAATCAGCAGTTACTCTTACAAATAAAGACAATATTTCATTGGTATATTATGCTCGTTATTATGCTACGGGAACAGCTACAGAAGGTGATGTAGAAACTTCTGTGAATTACACAATTATCTATAACTAATAAACTTTCTTTTTTATATTACGGGCATTCTATGCCCGTTTTCTATTTATATATACATTATCTCTTTGGGTATCTCTATGTTCAAAAAATTACTCTTTGGATTATTATTTTTAAGTAATGCTGTTCAAGCAAATATTATTATTCTTGGAACCCGTGTTATTTACCCTGCTCAACAAAAAAGTGTTAATGTGCAATTAACCAACGATAGCTCTCGCCCAGCTTTAATGCAAGCTTGGTTAGATGATGGTCGTGCAGATGAAGATACCAGTAAAATCAAAGTTCCATTTGTGATCACTCCTCCAGTGTCCCGTATGGAAGCTCATACAAACCAAACAATTCGTATTACTTATACTGGAGAGCCTTTACCTAATGACAGAGAATCTGTTTTTTATCTCAATATTATGGATATTCCACCAAAGCCAAAAGCCGGTGAATCACACAATTATCTGCAGTTTGCAATTCGTAGCAGAATAAAACTTTTCTATCGACCACAAAACTTTACTATTTCACCACAACAAGCATATCAGAAAGTAACTTGGTCAAAATCAACAATAAATGGTAAACCAGCTCTTCGAGCAAATAACCTAACACCTTATTATATTACTTTTTCTAATCTAACTGCTGGTAGTTCATCTATTCAGGCGGGGATGGTGGCACCATTTTCAACGTATGATTTTGCTATGAACGGCAATATTAGTGGTAGTACAGTTAAATGGACAACAATCAATGATTATGGTGGGTTACAATCAGGCACTAGTACTCTGCAATAGAATTAATTAATTATTTTATCGTTGGTAATAGCGTGATTATTGATAGTATCAGTAAACGACTACAACAGAAGAACATAATGATTTTTTTCTCATTATGTTCTTTTATTCTGCCTTATAGTTTTGTTCATGCCGCAGAAAAAGTGGAATTTGATAGTTCTTTTTTACATCAAGAATTAGGCCAAAAAACTATTGATACAAATCGTTTTAATACTGGTAATGCGATTACCCCAGGTAATTATTATAATATTGACCTTTATCTGAATACTGAATGGAAAGGCAAGTTTGATATGAATGTTATTGATATCAATAATAAAAGTGAAATTTGTCTTACTCCTGAATTATTAGATTTATTAGATCTAAAAGATGAGGCGATCCATTCTTCTTCTGAACAACAGACAGAAAACAACAATTGCTTACCATTTTCTATTACTATTCCTGAAGGAAAAGCTAATTTTGATATTAATGCGTTACGTTTTAATGTTGAAATTCCACAAGCTTATGTAGTACAACGCCCTAGAGGCTATATTTCTCCGGCACAATGGCAAAATGGTGTCCCAACTTTTTTTGTGAATTACGACGCCAATACCTATCAATATCAATCTGCTGAACAGAAAAATACACAATCTTATTTAAGTTTATACTCTGGAATTAATTTTGCTGGTTGGGCACTTCGCCATCGAGGATCTATCTCTTGGTTTAATCAAGAATCCCAAGGTTATATTAACAATGACAACTATCTCCAACATGATGTTGCATTTCTAAGATCTCAATTTATGTTGGGTGATTTCACTACACGCAATGAGGTAATGGAAAATATAGCCATTCGTGGTGCAAGTTTAACTTCAGATGATGCTATGTTACCCAACTCCGTTCGCAGTTATGCTCCTGTCATCCAAGGGGTTGCTAACAGTAATGCAAAAGTAACTGTACGCCAAAATAACTATGTAATCTATGAAGCCACAGTTCCCGCTGGTCCTTTTAAAATTGATGACTTATACCAACAGGATATAGTGACGATTTAATTGTTGAAATTACTGAAGCAAATGGTCAAAAACGTTCTTTTACTGTACCTGTTGCAACAATGTCTCGTTTAATTAGACCTGGATATAGCCGTTATTCATTAGCCGCTGGGTACTATCGAAATAGCCAACAAGTTTTTGACCAAAAACTTGCTTTATTTGAATGGCAATATGGATTGATAAATAATTTAACTATTCGCACAGGTATTCTTTGGTCACAAAATTATCAATCAGCTACTCTAGGTGCAACAATTGGTTCTGCACAACTTGGCAATGTTACTGCTGAAGTTACTCAAGCGAGGACCAATTTTATTCAACAAAGACAACAAAAACGCGCTTATCGTGTAAATTTGAGTTATAACAACGCTTTGCCAAAAACCAATACCTATTTTTATATTTCTGCATCGCGTTATCTTTCGCCAGATTTTTATCAATTGAATGATGTTATCTTAGCTAATGATCCTATATTGGGTAGATATTATGATATTTCGGATTCCCATTATAATCTAAAGCAACAGATACAAGTTTCAATTAACCAAGCATTACCTAATAACTGGGGTAATCTCTATTTGTCTGGTTCAACTTACAGTTATTGGAACCAAAATAATAAATCTAGCCAATATCAAATTGGTTATAGCCATCATTGGGGATTAATTGATTTTCAATTTAATTTTTCACAATCTGTCGATCATTTTTCAGGACAAAAAGATAATCAATGGTCATTCCATATGTCTATACCTTTAGGGCACAACGAATATTCTCCACAATTAACCGCATCTACCATTAATAGTAGAAATAACTCAAATCAGCAGTTATCTTTGACTGGTTCTTTTGGACAATATCCATCAATATAATTACAATTTATCCGCTTATCGAACTAAACAAAATTATACTTCTTATTCAGCTTATGCTGATTACAATTCATCTTATGCAAAACTGAATGTTTCTACTACACAAGATAACCAACAAAATCACCAATATGGTATAAGCGCATCCGGAGCAATTGTTGCACACCCTTATGGCATTACTTTAAGTAATACTATGAGTGATACATTTGCTATTATTCATGCAGAAGGTGCAAGTGGTGCAATAATTGAAAATAATTGGGGTAGTGAACTCGATATGTTTGGCAATGGTATTGTTCCTTATCTATCTCCTTATCAACTAAATCAGGTAAGTATTGATCCAAGTAATTTACCATTAGATGTAGATCTTTCCTCAACCAGTAAGCAGGTGATCCCTCGGGCAAATAGTGCTGTTTTAGTTGAATTTACAACACAATCAGGAAAAATTGTCTTTTTTGATTTAACTTTACCAAATCAAGATACCCCACCAATGGCAGCTGAAGCTTACGATCAAAATAATTCACCTATTGGTATTGTTGTACAAGGTGGACGTCTTTATACACGAGATATACCAAACGAAGGTACTATAAAAGTCATCTGGGGGAATACTGAAAATGAACAATGCCAATTTAGTTATCAAATTACTGAACAGGATCAACCAGAAAATCCGCAACAACCGATTATTAAAAAACAGACTTGCCAGATTATCGCTAACTAATTAGAGGTTTATAAATGAAATTCATACCCAAAACAGTGATTATTTTTTTATATTCCACTTTAACCATTATTTCTTTATTACCTAAGCAAGTATTTGCAATAACAATACAACCAATAAATGATATTAATTTAACTTCTAATTCTGGTACTCTATATTATCCAAGAAACTTCAATCAAATGAGAAAATTATCAGAAATACATTACACAAAAAATATCTCCATATCTTATGATAACCTACCGATCAGTATATGTAACAATTCCTACTTAGAAGCTATATTAACATTGAATCCTGAGTTACAGGCTTCTAATCTTGGCTCAGCGGCTGGGTATACTATCTATGTATTTAATCAGTCAGACTCTATTGGTTATATAATTGATTTTACTTTACAAAATAAAACAACAAGGGTAACAAGCCAACAAACTAAACTGTTAATAGACTATAATACTCTGGCCCCTGTTCATCAGAACAATTATTGTTATTGGACCCCCACTATTTCCATTCATGTTTATCCTATTATACTTAAACCCAGTTCTTATACGGTGCCAACAGAAACAATAAAAAAATTAGCTACAGTTAATTTGATTGCAAATAGAAGAGCTCTCACTTTAAACCCATGGCTCGATCAAGAGGATACAGACTCATTTAATATTAATATTACGCCTCCAACTATTATTACCAAACCTTATACATGTACATTAAATAATCCAAATCAGACTGTTTATTTAGATGATATTTCAGTAAAAGATTTATTATCAGGTAATGCGAATAATATTAATTCGGGGAATTTCACACTTCAATTAGATTGTCCAGATGATACTAATCCGATATTTCAAGGTTCTTATTTAATACAATTAAATAATATTTACGCTACTCTTTTTGATAATAATGCGCGTGATTCAAATGATTCTGATATTCTCACTTTATTGACAAATGGAGAGAGAAACCCAAGTGTAGGGTTACGTCTTATTCGTACAGATAATAATCAAGTTATAAAATATGGAATCAATAATCAATGGCTATTTGCTACTGAT
>NZ_JAQIBB010000117.1:0-7729 GCF_027920745.1 Gallibacterium faecale
TCTTCTTTCGTCAGTGTAGACCGTTGAGCCGGCAACACCATCACGAAGCGCTTGGACTTTATTAACGGTCGTTGTGCCGTTTAAGCCGTCTTTACCTGCCGGTCCTTGCGCTCCTGTGTTACCCGGATCGCCCGGAATACCTTTAGTACCATCATTGGTTGTTACGGTTGCACCAGCAGCACCAGCTGCACCATCGTAACCATCAACACCGTTGATACCGTCTTTACCATTGGTTGCTAAACCAAGCTGAGCAGCTACCGCATCTAATTGACCTTTGTTAACTGCATCACCGGCTTCTGTCGCATCACCTACATTTTTAAGTGGGTTGCCACCGTTATCTAAGCCCTCACTTGTTAATGTAACTGGGTCTTTGCTGTCATCTGGTACTAAGTTACCTGTGCCTGTACCGTCGTCTTTTAACGGCGTTACCGCAACACCATTGCCATCAATCACGGTTTCAGTACCTGCACTACCATCTGCTCCTGGCGCTTTAGTAAAGGTTGCTGACTCTAAACCAGTTAAGACATTTTTCAAGGCAAAGCTTACTTCACCATTTTGACCCACGCCTGTCGTGATATTTTTATCGCCAGTAAAATCTAGACCAGTCGCTAAACCCACAGGAGTACCTACAGTTTCTTGACCATCGTTAGAGACCTTATAACGAAGCTTACCATCATCAGATAGACCTGCTAATTTATTGGCAGTTTCCTCCGTCAATGAAATGTTCAGACCGTCCGCGGTAGTTTTTACCGTCACATCCTTTTCATCACCTAGCACATCAAAGCTAATACCTCCTTGAGATGCAAGCACTCGAGCATTTGATACAGTACCAGCATCAGCATCACCTACTAATTTAATCGTATTGTTTTGTAATTGAGTTACGATAGCTTTATCGGCTTTGCCACTTAATCCAGTATTTAATTGTCTTACTGTAACAGCATCTGTTGGGTTTACACCTGGAGTAAGACCGACGAGTTTAGCGCCATTGACATTGATATTTTGGTTTGACGCTGTCAGAGAAGGACCGCCAGTACCTAAACGTAACGTCGAAGTATTGACTTCAGTCAAACCGCTAATTGTTTTAGCTAACTGAATTAACAAACTACCATTACTACCAGTTACTTTGATATTGCCTGTACTAAGATCTGTCGTGCTGGCAGCATCACCATAAATTTTTAAAGTTTGTCCAAGCTGCAAATTAACTTTTTCTGCGGTATTGTCACCCGTGAAGTTAACGCTTCCTGATGCGTTTTGTGCGGCATTAGCAATATCGGCTTGAAGCGAATCAACGACGGCAAAGAGTTGAGAGCCATTGATAGCATCAGTTGATTCTTTAGAAATTGTCCCGGCTGCCACACCTTGAAGCAAGCGAGAATTGCCATCACTACCAATAGTCACAATACTTGTCGGGTTATTACCAGCAAAAGCCTTACTTCCACTATATGCCTTACTCCAAAGCGTTGGCGTGTAAGCAGTACCGAGGTTTCGACTACCTTTTCCAGCAGAAACTTTAGCACTACCATGACCTAAGTAAACTGAATTTGCAAGAGAGGCATTTAACTTACTATTTTCTGTACCGCTTCCAAGTACAAAGACTTTATCTGCTGTTACATTGACATGGTTACCAACGACAAACGAACCTGTCTCTGTAACTGCTGGAGTATCCTTATCACCAATAGTAGAATGATTACCTAAGATATAGGAGTTATCGAAGTAAATCGTATTCGGGTCACCCAAAGTACCTGAATTATTGCCTGTAACTTTGTGACCATAACCAATGGCAATTGATTTAGAACCACCAACAGTATTTTTAGTACCGATAGCGATAGCATCGCTTCCTGTCGCTGTCGCCTCATAACCTATGGCAACGGCTAAATCACCCACTTTGCCACCTGTTTTGTAAGCACCATTGGTGTCTCTTTCGCCTGTCGTTGCTTTCCAGCCAATAGCTATACTATCTTTACCCCTAGCACCATCATTTTTAAAGTTAGTGGTATCCTGAAGTGCAAGTAAACGGGTTTCTTCTTGGGACAGCACACTATTAACTACATTATCTGCACTATCTGTCTTAAATGCTGTCTCTAACTGTTTCAAAGAAGCTTCTAATTTATCTTTATTAACAGCAGTTGGTGCTGAATCAAGATCAGTTGCAATCTTATTTAATTTTGCTGAAGTAGTTTTAAAGGTTTGGTGACTAGCTTCAATGCTTTGCAACTCTGACTTAATCTTGTTTAAAGCATTATCATCAATATCTTCACCATTGTATTTCTCACGTGCAACAAGTCCTAGATATTGTCTTCTTAATGAGACGTAATCGGTATATTCACGTTTCTTATTGACAATCCGACTTAGTTTAGCGGCTTCCCCGTTTTGAGACTCAATTGACAGGTATTGAAATAAACTAGAAGAGTTACTTGTGCCAATGACGCTACTGATACGATCATTTAAGCTTCTTAATTGTGCTACGTTCACTGCATCGTTATCCAAGTAACCAGAGGCGACGTTAGTAATACGACGTTCTTGGTTAGTTCTACCGACAGAAACTACCCCCGTAGCGGCACTTGTTGGAATTGAAATCGCACCGGGAGCCACCCAGCCCGGTTTACCAAGATCTTCTACATCATAGTCTGTTACTGACTCATAGCCTAAAGCCAAGGAGTTGTTGAGCGTAGCTTTAGAATTATTACCTATCGCCATTGAGTTAAACGCCGTTGCTTCAGACATAACCCCGATAGCAGAAGAGTTACGTGCTAGGTATTGGAAGCCACTATTATCATAAAGTCTAATTAAGGTAGGAAATTTCTGATCAAACTGACCGCTTTGTGCTTGAGTTGAACTAATAACCCGATAGCCTTTTGCTATAAGAGCATTACCTTCATCTATGCTTAAGAAGCCCCCAGCTTTAGCACCCATACCAAATACCAAGGAGTTATCTGCACTTGTTTTGGCTGAATATCCCATTGCGACACTATTAGCCCCGTTAACATATGAATTAACTCCTATCGCAACAGAGCTGGGTGCACTATCCGACACATAGGAATAAGAGCCAATCGCAATACCGGAGCTTGCGTCAGATACCGAATTATAGCCAACCGCAACCGAATTATCACGCAATGCAAATGCATAACGCCCCATTGCTAATGAGTTTTTTGCCCACTGCATTCCTGGGGTTTGCAGATCTCCGTCAGCTGATTGAATAGCATAGATGGGCTTGCCTGAAATTTCCATATACTCATTGCCATCATTGAGGTATTCTCCGGTACCATCTTTGATTGATGTTTGATCGTTGTTCTTTGTTTTACGAAATCTTCCATCCCGTCCTTTTTGAGCAAAAAGTTTATTATCTTCAAAAAGTCCATCAAGTTCTGTCGTTAACGTATTGACTTTATTTATGTAGTCAGTTTGATTGGTTTTATTGATGGAGCCGTCAGAATTAACCACCTGAATATCATGGATAGTCTTAAGATCGTTTTTTAACTTATCATAATGCGCTTGACGAATATACGCACCTGCCACAGTCGCATAACCAAAGGCAAGCGATCCTTGACCCACGGCTTTGGCTTGATAACCATAGGCAAACGTTCCTTTCTCTGTGGTTTCAGTCTGATTACCGACAGCGATAGAGTTAGCCGAATAAGCACGGACTTTTTCCCCAATTGCTGTTGCTCCTACTGCTTTTGCATCGATAAAAGTACGCATCCCCATGGCAGTAGAATAATCGGCTAAGGCAAACGATAGTGAGCCCAGTGCTGTGGAGGCTGTGCCACCTGCTACCGTACGTGAACCAATTGCGATGGCCCCCGTGCGAGCAGCATAAGTTGGTGAGTAGTTGCGAGTATCATGCCCGTCAAGGTTATTACTGATATATAAATCTTTAAAGTCATTATAAGGAAGCCAACCCTTGCTTTCTACTGCAGGAATAGGATTGCCGCCCGAATCAGTACCGTAACCATTACCGGAAAGGGGGGAAGCATACAACCCTTGATAGACATTCATAATTACTGGGACGGGAAGTTTGTCATCATGGCCGTAAAGATCGTCATTACCTATTGCAATTGAACTGCCACCTAGTGCATAAACGTCATTTCCCACAGCGGTTGCTTGAGTGTGAGCCAGTGAACGACTTCCTACCGCTGTAGCTTGCGAGCCTAAAACAACAGCTTTATTTCCGATAGCGACGCTCTTTACCGCACCTGGATCAATACCTACCCAATTATCTGTGGAGTCAAAAAGATTTAATGCGACTACTCCTTCTGGTAGACTGCAGGTATCGGTCTTAACACCATTCGCAATTTTAGGGTCATCTGGAGAAATTCTACCATCACAAGCATATACCCCTACATCATAAACTTTCGCATGGGCGACAAAAGGGTTTAAGCCTCCTATTGCAACAAGAGTGGCTAACCCAATAGATGATAATTTAAAAAGACGAATAGAAGAATCGTTTAAGGAAGTACCCTCCCCCCCTACGGTATTCCGCACAACCTGAAAAGCCCCTTGCTTTTCGGACTTTGCTTTACCGTGAGATTTTGTTAATTCAGAAACAACAACAAATACCCCTTTTGTTTTATCAAAAATAATTCTAAATATGTGATTCATAAAATACTTTCCCAATCAATAAGAACAATAAATTTCCATACGGGAAAGTAGTTAAACACCTTCTCCCCCCCCCCCCGGAATTCTGTAGTCTACTGTGTAGTGTAGTGATCCACTACATACCACTACATTCCCCTCATTCTACTCCTTAAAAATGTAGTGATCCACTACAAAATTAAGTCTACAACTACACAGCAATCTTCAGATAATTGATTTGAAAAAAGTAACAGACTTTTTTTGCTTGAAAAGTGAGCAGAAGAATCTGTTATTCAAAATGTGAAATATTTTTAGGGAGTTAATACTTCTAGTCCGAGTCCATATCATTCATACAATATAAGCCGTATAGGGTCTGCATGATTTGTAATATTCTCATATCACGAAATTGATAAAAGATTTTTTTGCCTTCGCGGCGTGTCGATACCATTTTACTTTTTCTGAGTATCGTTAGTTGTTGTGACAATGTTGGTTGGTATACCTGAGCGGTTTTTTCAATTTGTTGAACATTCAGCTCACCATCAATTAAGACACATAAAATTTTAAGACGATCAGGATTCGATAAGACTTTTAGACAATCAATGACAAGGTCGACTTTTGAAAGGTCTATTTTCATTTTTAATTCATTGGTTTTCATAAGCGTATCCTAAAAATCATCTTATTATTATACAAAAAACTAAGTATTATACAAAAAACTAAGTAATACTTGCATATATTATATTTAATTATATAATATTGTTAATGAATATATTGTTTGCGTGATTTGAATTGTATGTATGACTATTTGATTTCCTTTATGGGTGGATTATTGCTAGGTGTAGCTGTAGTTGGCTACCTATATATACATGGTCGTATTGCAGGAATTAGTGGATTAGTAGCACAAATTCTAAACCCTCAAATGATATTTAAGACACCTGCTATTTGGTTTATGTCAGGTTTGATCATTATCCCCTTCATTTATGGGCTATTTATTCAGCCAGAAATTGAATTGAATACCAGTCCGTTGATGATGATTATTGCTGGGTTATTGGTGGGGTTTGGGACACGCTTAGGTTCAGGCTGTACCAGCGGTCATGGCATTTGTGGGATCAGTCGTTTATCTAAACGTTCTATTCTAGCCACTATGAGTTTTATGTTCGCTGGATTTGTTACGGTTTACATGATTCGCCATGTCGCAGGAGCTTTCTAAATGAAGAATTTTCTTGCTTTCATTCTGGGTGGTTTGTTCTCTATAGGTTTGATGCTCTCTAGGATGTCTAATCCAGAAAAAGTGCTAAACTTCTTGGATTTGTTTGGTGATTGGGATGCCAGTCTAGCTTTCGTAATGATTGGAGCGATTATGGTGGCAATTATTCCTTTTCAAAAGGCGGTACACAGTCAGGCACCTCAAACCGTATCTAATGAGCCAATTGTATTACCTAGCAATCATAAAATTGATCTTAAACTGATATTAGGTAGCCTTTTATTTGGTATTGGTTGGGGGATTGCTGGGATATGTCCTGCACCAAGTTTTACCTTAATTGGTCTCGGGCATTATCAAGTTCTGTATTTTATTGTCGCGATGCTTGCTGGCGTGTTGATTCACCGTAAGTGGATAGGAGCTTAATCATGTCAAATTCCCCTATTATCAAAGATTTTTTTTCATGAAGATACCCATACTTTTAGTTATGTGGTGAGTGATCCTTCAACGAAAGCATGTGCAATTGTTGACAGTGTGCTGGATTATGACGCAGCCTCTGCCAGTACATCAACCACTCATGCAGGTAAGATTATTGCTTATGTCAAAGAGCAAGGTTTAACGGTTGAGTGGATTCTGGAAACCCATGTCCATGCCGATCACTTGACTGCGGCACAGTATCTCAAAACTACACTTGGCGGAAAGATTGCCATGAGCTTTAAAATTGCGATGGTTCGGGAGACTTTCGCTGCAATCTATCATCTGGATATCAAGCAATGGAATACTCAACAGATGTTTGACCACTTGTTTGAGGATTATGAGAAATTCCAGATTGACTCCATTGAGGCATATAGCATCCCCACACCTGGACATACGCCTGCCTGTTTGAGTTATGTTATTGGTGATGCTGTGTTTGTTGGTGGTACCTTGTTTATGCCAGATTATGGAACAGCACGTTGCGATTTTCCAAAAGGAAGCGCATCAACTCTTTTTGATTCCATACAAAGTTTGTATCAACTACCTGAAAGAACACGAGTATTTCTTTGCCATGATTATTTGCCAGAAAATCGTGATGCCTACATGTGTGAAACGGATATTCAGACTCAAAAAAATACAACATTCATGTTCACCAAGGCATAACCAAAGCTGAATTTGTTGAAACGCGTAATAAACGAGATGCGCTTTTAAGCATGCCAGAACTGATTTTACCTTCGATACAGATTAACATGAAAGCAGGACATTTTCCTGAGCCAGAAGACAATGGCGTTTCTTATCTAAAACTTCCACTTAATTACTTCAAGTAGGCAAATTTTATATCAGCTAACATAACCCACAACGAAACTGCATAGAGAAATAAGGCGAGTCGGACGGGAAAACTCGTCCGACCACCAGATTAAGAAAACAACTTTAAATTACCATTGGAAAGCTACACCTGCACCAGCATTAAATGTATCTTCTGTTGATGCACCTGCACTTATTTTCAGGATAACTCTACCATTATCAGACATTCTTGAATAGCCGACAGATATAGCTCCTTCATTTTCATAAGTACCAACACCGATACCAATAGCAGATTTACCCGCAAAGGTCACCTGTGGAATATTGGTCATTGCCGTAACTGTGGCAATACCTCCACGAAGTTGACGATTATTTCGATTCACTTTAGCATTTAAGTTATTTAATTTGTTATTAAGACCTGTTGTTAGGTTCTTAACGTTATTTTGCAGTGTATACAACTGACCGCCGGTAACGACATCTGTTGAATTTGCTGAGATTTTGCCGGGGGCTATACCTGTAATTTTACCTGTACCGTTACCATTTGAATCCATAGCAAAATTCAGACTTGAAGTACCATTAGTGCTAGCCAAAGAGATTGCTGTGTTACCGTTAGCATCTTTTACAGTAAGTCCATTTGCACCATAGTTTGCGGAGTTACCGTTAGCGTCTTTTACAGTAAGTCCA